>NZ_QAIM01000207.1:0-2456 GCF_003061035.1 Acidovorax sp. HMWF018 | reverse complement strand
CTGTTCGAGTCGGCCTGATCGGTCGCGTCCATTTCCCCCACACAACAGAGTCGCCCCACGATGTCCCGAGCGAACCCGCCCCTCCTGCCACCCTCCCCCGTTCGGCTGGCACCCTCCATCCTGTCAGCCGACTTCGCCCGCCTGGGCGAAGAAGTGCGCGCCATCGAAGCGGCGGGCGCGGACTTCGTGCACTTCGACGTGATGGACAACCACTACGTGCCCAACCTCACCATCGGCCCGCTGGTGTGCGAGGCGATCCGCCCGCATGTGCAGATTCCGATCGACGTGCACCTGATGGTGGAGCCCGTGGACGCGCTGGTGCCGCTGTTCGCCAAGGCGGGTGCGAGCTGCATCACCTTCCACCCCGATGCCTCGCGCCACGTGGACCGCACGCTGCAACTGATCCGCTCGCACGGCTGCAAGGCAGGGCTGGTGTTCAATCCCGCCACGCCGCTGGCCTGGATGGACCACGTGATGGACAAGCTGGACATGGTGCTGCTCATGAGCGTGAACCCGGGCTTCGGCGGCCAGGCGTTCATACCTGCCACGCTGCACAAGCTGCGCGAGGCGCGCCGCCGCATCGACGCGCACACCACCGCCGGTGGCCAGCCCATCTGGCTGGAGGTGGACGGTGGCGTGAAGCTGGACAACATCGGCCAGATCGTGCAGGCCGGCGCCGACATCTGCGTGGCCGGCAGCGCGGTCTTCGGCGCGCCCGACGCGGGCGGCGGCTACTACGGCGTCATGGGCGCGCTGCGCAAAGCCGCAGATTCAACCGATCGTCATTCCAGCAACCCCACGCGGAGCACACCATGCCATTGACCGGCCGCAAGACCCTCACCCAGTACCTGATCGAAGAACGCCGCCGCTTCCCCCAAGCCAGCGGCGACTTCAACGCGCTCATTCTTGACGTGGCCATGGCCTGCAAGGCCATCGCGCGCGCGGTGGCATTCGGCGCGCTGGGCGACGTGCTGGGCAACCACGCGGCCGAGACCGGGGGCTCGGTCAACGTGCAGGGTGAAACACAGAAGAAGCTGGACGTGCTGAGCAACGAGTACTTTTTGCGCATCACCGAATGGGGCGGCCACCTAGCGGGTATGGCGTCGGAAGAGATGGACGCGCCGTACCAGATTCCCCGGACCTACCCGCGCGGCAAGTACCTCCTGGTGTTCGACCCGCTCGACGGCTCCAGCAACATCGACGTGAATGTGTCGGTGGGCAGCATCTTCTCGGTGCTGCGCGCGCCGGCAGCCGAAGACCGCGAGGTGACCGAGTCCGACTTCCTGCAACCCGGCACGCAGCAGGTGGCCGCCGGCTACGCACTCTACGGCCCCACCACCATGCTGGTGATCACGGTGGGCAATGGCGTGGCCGGCTTCACGCTCGACCCCAACCTGGGCGAATTCATCCTCACCCATCCCGATCTCACCGTACCCGCCGACACGCAGGAATTCGCGATCAACGCGTCCAACAGCCGCTTCTGGGAAGCGCCGGTGAAGCGGTACGTGGACGAATGCCTGGCCGGCAAGACCGGCCCGCGCGCCAAGGACTTCAACATGCGCTGGATCGCCAGCATGGTGGCCGAGGCGCATCGCATTCTCATGCGCGGCGGCGTGTTCCTCTACCCGCGCGACACGAAGGACGCATCGAAGCCCGGCCGCCTGCGCCTGTTGTACGAGGCCAACCCCATCGGTTTCATCATGGAACAGGCCGGCGGGCGCGCCAGCACCGGGCGCGTTCCCATGCTCGGTGTGCAGCCCGAGGGCCTGCACCAGCGCATCGGCCTGGTGTTCGGTTCGAAGGACGAGGTGGAGCGCATCGAGCGCTACCACGCCGAACCCGTCCGCAAAGACCTGGACAACCCCCTGTTCCACGAACGCAGCCTGTTCCGCGTCTGAGCGGTCGGCCTCCACGCTTGCATTCGCACCGATTCTTCAACTTCACGGGACGTCACCATGTCTGAGCGCCACCCCATCATCGCCATCACCGGCTCGTCGGGCGCGGGAACCACTTCGGTCACCCGCACCTTCGAGAACATCTTCCGCCGCGAAGGCGTCAGCGCCGCCATCATCGAAGGCGACAGCTTCCACCGCCACGACCGCAAGGAGATGAAGCAGCGCCAGGCAGAGGCCGAGCGCGCCGGCAACGGCCACTTCAGCCACTTCGGCCCGGAGAACAACCTCTTCCCCGAACTCGAAGCGCTGTTCGCCGCCTATGGCCGCAGCGGCACCGGCATGTCGCGCAAGTACCTGCACGATCCCGACGAGGCCGCCCCCTACCGGCAGGAGCCCGGCACCTTCACCCCATGGGAAGAACTGCCTACCGGCACAGACCTGCTGTTCTACGAAGGTCTGCACGGCGCAGTGATCACGCCCGACGTGAACATCGCCCAACACCCCGACCTGCTCATCGGCGTCGTGCCGGTGATTAACCTGGAGTGGATCCAGAAGCTCTGG
>NZ_QAIM01000019.1:0-1308 GCF_003061035.1 Acidovorax sp. HMWF018 | reverse complement strand
TGAGGTTGCCCCTGAAAAGTGGAGTTCTTAACCCTTGTTGAAAATACCGACAAGGAGTTGAGCAATGAGTGACAAGCAAGTGCGTGCGCAGTACACGCGGGAGTTCAAACTGGAGGCGGTTCGGCAGGTGCGAGCTGGCCAGGCGATTGCGGTGGTGGCCAAGGTGCTGGGCATTCCCAAGGCCAGTCTGGGCAACTGGGTGCGACTGTCATCCAAGGGAGAGCTGAACGACGTTGGCAGCGCCGACAAGGCGACCAAAGTCTCGCCCGAGCAGATGGAGATTGCCCGGCTGCGCGCCGAGAATGCTCGCCTTCGCATGGAGCGCGACATCGCAAAAAAAGCTGCGGCGTACTTCGCGCAGGACACGCTGCGAGGTACGCCTGGATTGACCAAATGAAGTACCGTTACCCGGTGAGCGTGTCCTGCGGGGTGCTGGAGGTCAGCGCCAGCGGGTACTTCAACTGGCTGCGCCGGCGAGAGGATGGTCATGGCCGCAGCGGCCCTGGCCGACTCTACAGCGATGAAGCCCTGCTGGCGCACATCCGTGCCATCCACGCCGAGGTCAAGGGCGAATACGGCTGGCCACGCATGCACAAGGAGCTTGTGGCCCGAGGCATCCGGGTGGGCAAAGACCGGGTTCGCAAGCTCATGCAGCAGCACGGCATCAAGGCCAAAACGAAACGCAAGTTCGTGGTCACCACCGACAGCCGCCACAGCCTGCCGGTGGCACCTGACCTGGTGCAGCGGCGCTTCAACCCTGAAGCTCCCAACCAGCTATGGAGTGGCGACATCACCTACATCCAAACCGACGAAGGCTGGCTGTACCTGGCCGCCGTCATCGACCTGTTTAGCCGCCAGGTGGTGGGCTGGAGCCTGCAGTCGCACATGCAGGCAAGCCTGGTCAAGGACGCGCTGACCATGGCGTTGTGGCGTCGCCGGCCACCACCCGGTCTGATATTCCACAGCGACCGGGGCAGCCAGTATTGCAGCCACGAGGTCCAGGGCGCACTGAAGGACTGGGGCATGCGTTCATCGATGAGCAGGAAGGGCAACTGCTGGGATAACGCCCCAACGGAAAGCTTCTGGGGGCGGCTGAAAACAGCCAGCGTACATGGGTGCAAATTCGCTACCCGTGAGCAGGCCGGGCAGGCGGTGATGGACTGGATGGCCTTCTACAATCACCGCAGGCTGCATTCCTCGCTGGGCTACCTCAGCCCGATGCAGTACGAACAACGCTGGTACGAGGCACAGCGCAAAAAGGCCGCGTGAATCGTGGGTTAAGAACTACACGAAACAGGGGCAAGGTCA
>NZ_QAIM01000206.1:0-12278 GCF_003061035.1 Acidovorax sp. HMWF018 | reverse complement strand
TGGACGGCGATGCGACGGTGTGCCGATGCGTTGCCACCGGGATGCTGCGCAGGCCGCCCTGCTCAGCGCAGATCGCCTGGAACGTGGCCCAGGCGCGGCCGTCGGCCAGCACCTGCGTGGCGAGCGTCAGGCCGCCGCCGGCGGGCGCTGCACCGCCCATTTCGAGGATGTCCGCCGCCAGCCGCAACGCTCGCTCCCGCAGGTCGGCCGGGGCCTCGGGCGTCCCTTGTAGGACGGCCAGCACGTCGCGGGCCTCCAGTGCCGGGCCGATCCCGCGGCCGACCGGCTGCTCACCATCGGTGACGCGCAAGGCCACGTGCAGGCCGATGGCGCTGCCCACCTCCTGCAGGCGCCGACCGAGCGCCGCCGCGGCCTGCGCGCTGCGCACTTTGGCGGTGGCACCCACGGGCAGGTCGATCAGCACATGGGTCGAGCCCGCAGCGGCCTTCTTGGACAGGACCGAGGCGACGAGCTGGCCCTCGCTGTCCAGGTCCAGCGGCCGCTCGACGCGGATGAGGATGTCGTCGGCGGGGCTGAGCCGTACCGAGCCGCCCCAGACGATGCAGCCGCCCGTGCGTTCGACCACGCGCCGCATGCTCCGCACATCCAGGTTCACCGGCGCCAGCACCTCCATTGTGTCGGCCGTCCCGGCCGGCGAGGTGATGGCGCGCGAGGAGGTCTTGGGCATCGTGAGGCCGCAGGCGGCCACGATGGGCACCACGAGCAGGGTCGTGCGGTTGCCGGGCAGGCCGCCGACGCAATGCTTGTCCACCACCAGCGGGCGCCCCCAATCGATGCGGTCACCGACGCCAATCATGGCTTTCGTGAGCGAGACGGTCTCCGCGAGGTCCAGGCGATCGCCGGCGCAGGCGGTGATGAAGGTGGCCAGATGCAGGTCAGAGTAATGGCCCGCCGCGACGTCGGAGATGATGGCGCTGAACTCGGCATCGCCCAGGGCATTGCCGTAGACCTTGGCCCGGACATGGCTGAGGGAATCCAGCGGCGGTGCATGGGTCACCGTGACCAGCTGGCCCGGCTGCGCCCCCAGCGACGCCCATGCCGATTCGGACAGGCCAGCGACGTTCTCGGCCAGCCAATCCCCATCGACGACGCTGAGCGTCGCCACGATGCTGCGGCGGCCGGCCGTCAGCTGCACGCGCGCCTGGGTCGTGAAACCCTCCGACCGGCAGACAGGGCAGTCGCGCCGCATGTAGACCACCGGCTCCTGATGGGTGTCGATGCCGGTGCGCCACGCCTGCAGCGTGTTCACGCCATCCTCTCCGGTGCCGGTGCCGGTGCCGGTGCCGGTCTCGTGCAGGTGCGCCGTCATACCAGATCCACCGTCTGCAGGTACTCGGGCACGGCAACCGACCAGCCCAGTTCATGGTCGATCCGCGCGCGCAGCGCATCGGCCGCCTCCGGCTCGCCGTGGGTCACGAAGGTTCGGCGCGGTGTTTGCGTGAAGCCGCGCATCCACGCGAGGATCTCGTCGGCATCGGCGTGGGCGGAAAGGTTGTCGAGCGAGGCCACCTCGGCGCGGATCGGCACGTCCTGGCCATGGATGCGGACGGTGGACGCGCCGTGCACGATCGCGGCGCCACGGGTGCCGCCCGCCTGGTAGCCGGCGAACAGGATGGTGTTGCGATGGTCGGGCGCGAATGACTTGAGGTGGTGCACCACGCGTCCTCCCGTGGCCATGCCACTGGCGGAGATGATGACCATCGGTCCACGACCGGCGCTGAGCGCCTTGGACTCCTCGACCTTGTTGACGATCTTCGCGGCATGGCACATGCCCTCGCATTCCTCGGGCGAGAGCCGGTGCTCGTCGCGATGGGCGTGGTACAGCCGTGTGGCATCGATGGCCATCGGGCTGTCCAGGTACACGGGCAGGTGCTGGTGGATGCGCCCTTGCTTCTTGAGCTGGTAGATGCCGTACATCAGGCTCTGCGCTCGGCCGACAGCGAACGCTGGGATGACCACGACCCCTCCACGGGCGGCCGTCTTGTTGATGACAGTCTCCAGCTGCGCCAGTGCGTCGGACGCTTCATGCTTGCGGTTGCCGTAGGTGGATTCCACCAGCAGGTAGTCGGCGCCGGGGACCTGCACCGGCGGGCGCAGCACCGGGTCGTTGGGCCGGCCGATGTCGCCGGAGAAGAGCACGGATCGCCGGCCGTCGTTGAGGTGCACGAAGGCCGAGCCGAGCATGTGCCCGGAAGGCGTCAACCGCGCGGTGAGTCCGGGCAGCGCCTCGAAGTCCTGAGAGAACGGACGTGGCGCGAACAGCTTCAGGCAGCGCTCGGCGTCCTCACGGGTGTACAGCGGCAGCGCGGGCTGGTGTTTGGAGAAACCGTGCCGGTTGGCGAACTTCGCCTCTTCCTCCTGCAGATGGCCGCTGTCGGTGAGCAGGATCTTGCACAGCTCGTGCGTCGCGGACGTGCAGTAAACCCGGCCGCGAAAGCCTTGTCGCGCCAGCAGTGGCAGGTAGCCGCTGTGGTCGATGTGGGCGTGGGTGAGCACGACCGCGTCGACGGTCTTGGGCGCGACCGGCAGCGGCTCCCAGTTGCGCAGGCGCAGCTGCTTGAATCCCTGGAACAGGCCGCAGTCCACCAGAATGGTCGCGTCGCCATGGCGCAGCAGGTATTTGGAACCGGTCACGGTGCCGGTGGCACCCAGAAATTGAAGTTGCATGGTAGGTCTCCAAGGATGTTGTCGTTCAAAGAAGGACCGGCCGATCCGGCAACTCGTTGCCGTGGTCCGCGCCCCGCGGAAAGTGCTGCACCAGCAGGTGGCTGACGGCCACGATGCCTTCCAGGGCTCCGGCCTCGAAGCGTCCCTGCGCAAACTGGGCTTCCATGCGCTGGCACACAGCCGACCACCTTTCGGCACCGCAACAGGCATGGATGCCGCGATCGGCCACGATCTCCACGGCCCGGTCGGCCAGCAGCACGTAGATCAGGACGCCGCTGTTGTGCGCCGTATCCCACACACCCAGGCGTGCGAACAGGTCCAGCGCCCGCTCGCCCGGCGATTGGTTGCGCCACAGTGGCGATCCGTCCAGCGCACCCTCGACCACGAAGCGCAGCTGGCCCCCATGCTGGAACTCTCCCGTGCGGATGGCCTGCTCGATCGCATCCAGCGCGCACGGGGGGAAGGCGCGGCGGACTGCGCGATCCGTGGTCGCAAGGTGGCGAAGAAGTCGTTGCATGTTCATCTCACCACCGTCCTGACGCGCCGCCGCCACCGAAGCCGCCGCCGCCGCCGCGGAATCCACCGCCACCACCGCCCAATCCTCCGCCCGGCCAGCCGCCTCCCCGGTGGCGCCCGTCCATGCCGCCGTGGCCACCCATGCCGATGCCCAGCAGCGTGACGAGGAATCCCGCCAGTCCAGCCACCGCGGCCACCGCGAAGGTGCCCACCAACAGCCACGCAGCGGCACCCAGCACGCCAGCCGTGACCAGGGAGCCTGGAAGGCGGCCGAGGGCGTTGCGTAGCACTCCGCCCAGCATCAGGGCCGCGACGAACAGGAAGGGCCAGGCCTGCCCGATGTCGTTGGTCTGCCCCTGCCGCCGTGGGTCCGCCGCAGGCAGGGCCTCGCCATCGATCACCCGCATGATCTGTTCGGCGCCTGCGGCGATGCCGCCGTCGAAATCGCCCTGGCGCAGGCGCGGCGTGATCACCTCGTCGATGATGCGCCGCGATACCACGTCGCTCAGCGCACCCTCGATGCCGTATCCGACTTCGATGCGCACGGTGCGGTCGTCCTTGGCCACCAGGAGCAACGCGCCGTCGTCCACCTTGCGACGGCCGAGCTTCCATTGCTCTACCACCCGCAGGGCGTACTGCTCGACGGGTTCGGGCCGCGTCGAGCGGACCATCAGCACGGCGATCTGCACGCCCTTGCGTTGCTCGAAGGCCCGAAGCTGCGCATCCAGCGCGGCGACACGATCGGCGGCGAGCGTTCCCGTGAGATCGGTGACGCGCGCCTGCAGCGGAGGAACGGCGACCAACTCCTGCGCGGACGCGACCGAAAGGAACAGGCTCAGCAGCAGCCAGGCCAGAGCGTGGGCCAGCCGAAGAGGGGCCGCCGGAGAGAGCACCACTGTTCTGGGCGTTCTCATGTCAGGGGCGCGCCGCCGGCGCCGAGGCGCCGAAATCGACCTGTGGCGGCGCCGCCATGGCCTTCTCGTCGGCGACCGAGAAATTGGGCTTGACGACGTAGCTGAACAGCTTGGCCGTGATGTTGGTCGGGAAGCTGCGCGTGAGCACGTTGTAATCCTGCACCGCCTTCACGTAGCGCCCACGCGCCACGGTGATGCGGTTCTCCGTGCCCTCAAGTTGGGCACGCAGGTCTTGAAAAGCCTGGTTCGCCTTGAGTTGCGGGTAGTTCTCGCTCACCACCAGCAGCCGGCTCAGCGCGCCGGACAGTTCGCTCTGTGCCGCCTGGAACTTCTGGAACGCCTCGGGGTTGTTGACGAGTTCCGGCGTGGCCTGGATCGAGGTCGCCTTCGCGCGGGCCTCGACCACCCGGGTCAGCGTCTCCTGCTCGAAGTTGGTCTCGCCCTTGACGGTCGCGACGATGTTGGGGATCAGGTCGGCGCGCCGCTGGTACTGGTTCAGCACCTCGGACCAGGCGGACTTGGTCTGCTCGTCCAGCCGCTGGAAGTCGTTGTAGCCGCATCCGCTCAGCGACAGGGCAAGCGCTGCGAGCAGGGACATCAGGATCAGTCTCATGGTTCGGTTTCCGTGGAAGTGAGAAAAGTGCGGGACGGTGAAGCGCTCACCAGGACGGGGTTGGCTGGCCACCAATGCCGCGGAATGAGCAGCAGCGCGAGGGTGGCGGCCAGTGGAATCGACAGCCACGCAAAGGTGCTCTGCATCACAGCGCCGAATAGCCATCCGGTGGCGGCCGATCCCAGTGTTTGTCCGAGGCCGGCTGCCGCGGCGAGCCCTCCCATCGCGATACCGAGCCGCCGCGCCGAGGTGCCGGCAGCGAGGTAGGCCAGGGTGGGGAGCACGAGACCCGTGCCCGCAGCCGTGAAACTCACGCCGACGTACAGCCACATCTCGCTGCCATGGCGGGCCAGCATCAGGAGCCCGGCGATGCCCAGGACCATGCCGCAGGCCAGTACGCGGCGTGGGTCGGCGCGCTCCAGCAGGCCGGTGAAGAACAGCACCGCGTTGACGCCCAGCATCACCAGACTGCACTCGGCGAACATCAACGACACCTCTCGGGAGGAGAGATCGGGGTGGCGCTGGCCCTGCAGCACGATGCCGAGTTCAAAGCCGGCAAGCACGAACATGACCACACCGTTGAGAATCCAGAGCGCCAGGGAGCGGCTCCGGGGTGCTCCGTCGTGATCGGCTGCGTCCGCCTCTCCAAGGGAGGAAGGTGCGGGAAGCGTTGCGGCCAGGCCCAGCATCATCAGCGCGCCGAGCGCGGCCGAGAGTGCGATCACGAGCGTGGTCGATGAGCCCTGTACCAGCACGCTCAAGAAGCCCAGGCCGACAAGCCGTTCTGCAGCGGCGTTCAGGCCGGGGCCGAACAGGAACCCGAGCAGCGACATCGCACCCAGCCATGCAAAGCGCCTGGCGCGAATCGATTCTGGGGTGTACTGCGCGACGAGCGCCGGCACCACCGGCACGACCGCGGCCACAAAAAAGCCCGTCGCGCCGCGCAGCGCATAGATGCCGACCACGCCCAGGGACTCGGGGCGCAGCAGCGGGAGCAGGCTGGCCACGTAGCCGATCAGGCCCACCAGCAACACGCGGGCACGCCCCAGCCTGTCCGCCAGCATGCCCCACAGGGGCGCACCCAGCAGGATGCCCGCCGTGTAGATGCCGCTGAGGTAGCCGACATGGCGCGCAAGCGCCGCAGGATCCGCGTCGCCCATCAAGGGCCGCAGCCAGTCGGGGATCAAGGGCATCAGTGCCCCATATCCGGCCGAGACGACGATTACGGCCGCAGCGAGCCAACCCAGCTGCGCGACGCCGAGGTCTTGCTGGCGGGTGGGCCCGGATTCGCGCGGTGATCGCATGGCGCGGCTCTCTACCATGGTGGCCCGCCGCTCAGGCTGACGCGGCCGCTGGGACACTGGCACGCGACGTCACGCGCTTGATCCCCGGCAGGCGCGTGCGCTTGAGCATCAGCGCATTGATCGCGACGATCGCGGAACTGCCCGACATGGACAATGCAGCGACCTCGGGCGACAAGGTGAACGGATACAGCACCCCGGCCGCCAGCGGGAAGGCGATCACGTTGTAGGCCACGGCCCACCAGAGGTTCTGGTGCATCTTGCGCAGCGTCGCCCGGGACAGTTCGATGGCCCCGACCACGTCGTAGGGGTCACTCTTCATCAACACCACCTGGGCGCTTTCCATCGCAACGTCCGTCCCCGCGCCAATCGCAAAGCCCACGTCGGCCTGCGTCAGCGCCGGAGCGTCGTTGATGCCGTCGCCGACCATGCCGACCTTGTGACCCTGCTGCTGCAGTTCCTTGATCTTGGAGGCCTTCTGCCCGGGCAACACATCCGCAAGCACGATGTCGATGCCCAGTTCCTTGCCGATGCGCTCGGCGGTCGCCTGGTTGTCGCCGGTCAGCATCGCGACCTTCACGCCGCGTGCCTGCAGCTTGGCGATCGTCTCGCGCGAGGTCGGCCGCACGGCATCGGCGATCGCGATGAGGCCGATCAGCCGGCCACCGCGCGCGACGTGGACCACAGTGCGCCCCCCGCCTTGCAGCCGCGCCGCCTCGCTGGCAAGGGGAGCCAGATCCACCTGTTCCGACTGCATCAGCAGCCGGTTGCCCAGGAGCACCGTCTCGCCCCCGATAGTGGCCCGTGCGCCTTGCCCATCGATGTTGGTGAAGTTCTCGGTGACCTCCGTCGGCATGTCTCCCGCACGCTTGAGCACTGCGAGCGCGAGGGGGTGCTCGGAGAACTTCTCCACCGCGGCGGCCGTCGCCAGAAGCCGCGTCTCCTCGACACCGGGCGCGGCCACCATCTCGACGACATCGGGCTGCCCCAGTGTCAAGGTGCCGGTCTTGTCGAACACCACGACCGTCAACTTGGTGGCGTTCTCCAATGCGGCCGCATTCTTGAAGAGAATGCCGTTCATTGCGCCCAGCCCGGTCCCGACCATGATGGCCATCGGGGTGGCCAGCCCCAGCGCATCAGGGCATGCGATCACGAACACGGTGATGGTCAAGGTGAGTGCGAACAGTAATGTCTGTCCCATCACCCAGTACCAGACGCTGAAGGTCAGCAGGCCAATCACGATCGCCGCCAGCACCAGCCACTGGGATGCGTGGTCGGCCAGCAGCTGGCCGGGGGCCTTCGAGTTCTGGGCCTCCTGGACCAGCTTGACAATCTGCGCCAAGGCCGTGTCCGCGCCGACCTTCGTGGCCTTGTAGCGAAAGCTCCCGCTCTTGTTGATGCTGGCGCCTACGACGGTGCTGCCCACGCCCTTCTTGACCGGCATGGACTCGCCCGTCAGCATCGACTCGTCCACTTGCGACGCGCCCTCGACGATCTCGCCATCCACCGGGATCTTGTCGCCGGGCTTGATCACGACCAGTTCCCCGGCTGCAACCTCGGCGGTCGGTACCTTGGTCTCCACCCCGTTGCGCACGACCGTGGCCATGGGTGGGGCGAGATCCATCAACGCGCGAATCGCGTCGGATGCGCCCGCGCGGGCGCGCATCTCCAGCCAGTGCCCCAGCAGGATGAAGACCAGCAGCACCGATGCCGCTTCATAGAACACCTCACCCTCGTAGAAGAAGGTCGCGCCGATGCTGAACAGGTAGCCGGTGCCCACCGACAGCACGACCAACGTGGCCATGTTGGCGACGCCGTTGCGCAGCGCGCGCCACGCCGCCACGTAGAAAGGCCAACCTGGATAGATGATCGCGGCACTTGCGAGGAAGAAAAGAAAGAGCTTGTCGTCCAGCCCGAACGGCGTCTGGAAGTCGCCGAACATCTTCCCCATCGGGGAATAGAAGAACACGGGAATGGCGAAGACCAGGGCCACGAAGAAGCGATTGCGCATGTCCCGAGCCATGTCCTGCATCGAGCCCGACCCGTGGCCCATGTCGTGCATCATGTCGTCCATCGCAGGGTCGCCTGCGTGGGCCTGGTGCGCAGCATGGGCGGCGGGCGTCGTGGCCGCAGCCTTCGCGCGTGCGGCCGTGGCGGGGGCATGCGCGTGGTGCCCCTCATGCCCCATCTCTTGCGCCTGACGTGCGGGTGCGCCGTGATGGCCGTGCACCGCATGGCTGGGGTCGGCAGAGACGCCAGCGGCGGGCGCGCACACGTGCTTGGGCGTCTGCTCGCCACGGCAGTGATAGCCGCATTCGGCGATGCGCTGGCGCAGATCCTCGACACTGAGTTGTCCCTCATCGAGATGGACCGTTGCGCTTCCCGCAACATAGTTGACATCTGCATGATGGACGCCGGGAAGCTGCAGCAGCTTGCGGCGTACTCCCTCCGCGCTCAGGCTCGATACGAGCCCTCCGACTTCAACGTTGATCGACTTCATGGCTGTTCTTCCTGTTCGCTGTGTTCGTGGTCTCAACGAGCGAGTCGGCCCGAGTCCAGGCAGTCCTGCGAGAACTCGAAGACGATCTCCCGGTCGGGAGCGATGACCTTGTGCTTCTTGCCGGCGTAATGCAGCCGGGAGAGGATGTCTCTGATCAGGTTGAGCCTCGCCAACCGTTTGTTGTCGGCGTGCACGACAGACCAGGGCGCCGCGGCCGTATGGGTGCGCATGAACATCTCGTCGCGCGCCCGTGTATAGCCGTCCCAGTGCTTCAGCGCGACGGCATCCACCGGGCTCGACTTCCACTGTTTGAGGGGATCACGGCGGCGTTCCCCGAGCCGGCGGCTCTGCTCCTTCTTGCCGATGTCGAGGTAATACTTCAGCAGCTTGATACCGGAGTTGACCAGCATCTCCTCGAACTTGGGCACTGAGTTCATGAATTCCTCGTGCTCCTCGGCGGTACAGAAGCCCATCACCGGTTCCACGCCCGCACGGTTGTACCAACTGCGGTTGAACACCACGAGCTCTTCGCCAACTGGCAGGTGCGGGACGTAGCGCTGGAAGTACCAGCCCGTGCGATCCCGGTCGGAGGGCTTTCCTAGCGCGACGACCCGTGTTTCCCGAGGACTCAGGTGTTCGACCAGCCGCTTGATGCTGCCGTCCTTGCCTGCGCCGTCCCTTCCCTCCAAGAGGATCAGGATACGGTCGTTGCATTTGATGAAATGCCGCTGCAGTTTCACCAGTTCGATCTGCAGCATGTGCAACTGTGCTTCGTAGTCCTCGCGGCCGATCGAGCGTGTCGCTGTCTCGTCGCGCGCTGAGCCGTGGGCAGTGCCGGTGCCGTCCACATCGGCCTTGTGCTTGGCGCCTTTGGCGCCCTTCTTGTTCTTTGCCATGGGTTCTCCGTTAGGTCTGGTCGCAGGCGATCAGCATTGCGTGTGTCGACGCCCGGCGGGGCGCGGCGCTCATGTCCGCATCCGAGCGGGAGCCGCAGCCATCGCCTTGTCCGTAGGCTGCAGCCAGGTACGGTCGATTGATGCGCTGACGCCAGCGGGTCTTCTTCATGTCAGCCTCGCTGGCGCGTGTCCGAGAGGGAGGGAAGGAAGCGCGGCGTGCGCGCGGCATAGGCGTCGAACTCGGCGCCGAACTGCTTGCGCATGTCCTTCTCCTCGTTGACAGCCAGCCTCGAATACATCACGACGAGGAAGGGGAACATCAGCAGCGTCAACAGCGTCGGCCACTGCAGCAGAAAGCCGAAAAGGATCGCCACGAAGGCCACATACTGCGGGTGCCGAATCCTGGCGTATGGGCCGCTCACGGCAAGTTGGGCGTGCCGTTGCGCGTGGTAGAGCACCGTCCAGGCGCTCGACAGAAGCCAGAAGCCGCCCCCGATGAAGATGTAGCTCGCGATATGAAGCGGGCTGAAGTGAGGGTCGCCGCTCTCGCCCAGCAGGGTCGACCAGAGATGGCCGCTGTTGTGCGACAGCAAGTCCAGACTGGGATACTTGGTCTGAAGCCAGCCGGACAGCACGTACAGCGTCAGCGGAAAGCCGTACATCTCGACGAACAAGGCAACAATGAACGCTGCGAATGTCCCGAAGGTTCTCCAGTCGCGCGAGGTCTGCGGTTTGAAGAAGCTGAAGGCGAACATGATGAAGACCGCCGAGTTCACGAGGACGAGCAGCCAAAGCCCATAAGCGGGCGCATCGTGGTTCATTTGCGCTCTCCCGGGTACGGTGGATTCGCCTTGCTACCGTCGCCTGGTACGGCATGGCGATGCATCAGCACATGAGCGATGACGCAAGTCGCCAGGAGGACCAGTGGCAGCGCGGCCAGGTAGTGCCCGCGGTGTTCCGTCAGCAGCATGTAGATGCTCACGGCCAGGAAGACCAGAAAGCCCAGGAACCATCGCGAGCGCGAAAACCTTGGACCGGTGCGGTGAGAAGTTGTCATGGTCGTCCTCCTCACTTCGCCGGCTCAGGCATCCGGTCCATCATCATCTGCATCATGGACTGGCACATGTCCATGCGCATTTCGAGCATTTGCTGCCGCTCAGCTGTCGGCGCCGACTCGGCTCCATCCTTCATTGCGCCCATCATCGCCATGCCAGCCCGCATGGCCTGCATGTGTTCGGCCATGAGCGCCTTGCGCTGCGCAGGCGTCTTCGCAGCCACCATCCGTTCGTGCATGGCCTGCATCGACTTCAGTTGCGCATCCATGCCCTCGGTGGTCGGCGCCCTTGGCGTCTCGGCCGCGGTCGGACTCGCACCTGCGGGGTGATGGGCCTGATGGTTGTCCTGCGCGAACGCAGACAAGGTGACCAGTGCGGCGCCAACGATGGCCGCGATCGAATGCGTGAATTTCATTTCTCTCTCCTTTAGCCGCGGGTGCCTGCCATTGGGGCGAAACCGATGTCGCCGCAAGCGGACAAAGCCCTATGAAAACTCCGTAGTCGGGTACAGAGTCAAGGCTTATGAGTTGTGCGCCGGGTGTGACCGACACGGCAACTCAAAGGAGGCGCTACAGCGCGAGACGCTCGAACAGCAGCCACGACGGCCGCTTGGGAGGTGGTCGCTGGTGACCCCTCGATGGGATGGCTCGCAGAGCCAACGTCGGAGCCAGCAGCTGGTCTCCATAGGCGGGAGGCGCCAAACCGACGAGGTCGAACGCGAAGGTTGGTGCTTTCTGAATGGCGGACTGGTTGACGTCGCCGCAGAGCTTCAGGCACGGGGCCTTCGACGGGTCGTGGGAACCTTCTTCGTGCTCACCATTGAGGCCTTCATGATTTCCATGCCCGGACGATGGGACATGCTCATACCCGACAGCATGCCGATGTTGCTGCGGCGACTCCAGAAGGCAGGCATTGGCCACCCCGGCCCCGAGCGCAAACAGCCATACCCCGAGCACCATCCACGCGATGGCGCGAATCCTGCGGTGGTTGAGAAGTGTGCGCATGTGCGGCCTATTGACCCATTGACACCTGTGATCCTATTCCCAACTGAGCTGCGGGAAATTGATTTGGATCAAATGGAGGCAAGGGTCAACTACGCGGTACTGCGTTATTCTGTGTTGCTCGTGAATAGACAGTGGATCGCTCGATGAACGAAGGTTTGGGTGATTGGATGACGGTTGGCAGGCTGGCGAAGGTCGCTGGCGTCGGCGTGGAGACAATCCGCTACTACCAGGGACGCGGCCTGTTGCCGATCCCGAAGAACGCCGGCAGCTTCCGGCGCTACCCCGCTTCGATGATCCAGCGGATCGGCTTCATCAAGCGCGCTCAGAGCCTTGGGTTCTCGCTGGACGAGGTGAAGTCGCTCTTGGATCTGGAGGATGGGCGGAATCGCCGGGCTATTCAGACGGTGACACGGCGGCGCCTTGACCAGATCGATGAGAAGGTTGGCGACCTTCAGCGCATGCGAGGCGCTCTGAGAGACATGCTGGAGAGGTGCGAAGACACGGGAGAGGCGCTTCCTTGCCCTATCATTGCTGCGCTCATGGGGCCTTTGAATACGTCCGAATGATTGCGCGCTGTGAGGAACAGACGAGACCCAAGGAAAGCGAACGAGGCCTGTCGCACTTCGTTGGTAATGGTCGTGCGGACTGTTCGCTGCACAAAAATGCCGAATGAATTTTCAGCAATCTCACGGCCGACTTAGGGCTACGCTGAACAAGCCCTCGAAATTTCCCGCGCGAACGCGGAAGACGCCATTTTTTGGATTTTGTGGCCTCTTGCGCCGCCCATTTGG
>NZ_QAIM01000205.1:0-7032 GCF_003061035.1 Acidovorax sp. HMWF018 | reverse complement strand
GGGCGCGGATGCCTGCGAGCGGTGTACGCAGCTCGTGCGCCACGTTGCCCGCAAATTCGCGCTGCGCATGCAGGCTTTGCTGCACCCGCGCCAGCAAGCCGTCCAGGGCCACACCCAGACGTTGCACGTCGCTGGTGCTGGCCTGTTGCGTCAGCGCGGGCGGCAGGGGTTGCAGGTCGGCAGCGTCGCGCTGGTCCATGGCGTCCTGCAGTGCACCCAGCGGATGCAGGTCGCGCTCGATGCCACGCAGCAGCCACGACCCCAGCACCACCAGCAGCCACAGCTGGGCCAGGCCCGAGTACACCAGCAGCCTGCGCAGCAGCTGCGTGCGCTCGGCGGTGGTCTGCGCCATGACGACGGTGAAAGAGGGCGGCCCGGCAATCTGCAAGGTGGCGCGCCGCAGCTCGCGCCCGTCTTGCGAAAGCTGCGAAAAGGCGTGGCTGTTGCCCGCCGCCACCACACCCGGCGCCAAGTGGGGGTCGCCAGCGATGAAGCTGCCATCGGGCGCGTACACCGCAAACCATACGGTTTCGCTCTGGTCAAAACGCAGCAGACCCACCTCGCGCGGCGTGAGGTCCAGCCGCAAAGGGTCGCGCGCAGGATCTGTCGGCTGGCCGCCGCGCACATGGGCGGCCACGGCGTGTGCGTCATCGAGCAACGCTCGGTCAAATGCCTCGGCCACAAAGTGGTTGCCCACGCCCAGCACCACCGTGCTGCCCAGCCCCCAGATCAGCACCAGTGACAACAGCACGCGCCGGCCGATGCGCTGGCGCAGGTCGGGCGGCTGCTGGTGCAGCGGTGCGGGGCCGGGTTCAGGACTGGCCAACGTCATCCTCTAGCACGTAACCCAGCCCGCGCAGCGTGCGAATCGCCGCGCCGCTGCCCGCAATCTTGCGCCGCAGGCGGGAGAACGAGGCCTCCAGCGCGTTTTGGCCCACCACCTCACTGCCGTCCGACAGGCGCGAGGACAAGTCGCCCTTGCTCAGCACACGGCCGGGCGGGGTCATCAGCTCCCACAGCAAATCGAACTCGCGCGCGGGCAGCTCCAGTGGTTGCCCGGCCACGCTGACGCGGCGCGCCTGGCGGTCCAGCACCAGCTGGCCCACGGTGACGATGTCGGCGGTGCCGCTGGCGCGCCGCAGCAGCGCGCGCAGGCGCGCTTCCACCTCTTTGAGTTCATAGGGCTTGCCCAGATAGTCGTCGGCGCCGGCGTCCAGCCCGGCAATGCGCTCCTCGGTGCTGTCGCGGGCACTGAGCACCAGCACGGGGGTGCGGTCGCCGCGCGCACGGGCGCTGCGCAGGGCGGTGAGGCCGCTGCCCAGGCCGCTGCGCGCGTGGGCAGCGTGGGGCAGGTTCAGGTCCAGCAGCACAGCGTCGAAAGCCTGTACCGCCCACCAGTGCTGGGCTTCTTCGACGGTATGGGCCAGCTCGACACGGTGGCCTGCGTTTTCGAGGCCCTGGGCCATGGTGCGGCTGAGCACCGGGTCGTCTTCCACCAGGAGGAGGCGCATGGGGGGCGGGGTTCTACGTGAAATTACGCATGGCCAAGATCAGCCTGCGATCAGGTTCGATGGAGATAGTCTGCCCGTCAGCATACCCCAGCCCTGCGCGCCGTTTGCACCGCCGGATGGGGTCGTCCAGCCTATCAGGAGACAACCTTTACATGATCAACCGCAATCTACTCAGAGGCTTTGCCCTCATGGCTTTGGCGCTGGGCTTTGGCCTGCCGTCCATGAGCTATTCGCTGGGGACGCTCGGCCGCGCAGGGCCGGGCATGTTCCCGTTCATCGTCAGCTGCATGCTGTTTGTGATCGGGGTCATCACCGTGGTGCGCGCGCGCCTGGTGGCACCGGTGCCCATGGACTTCCAGGTGCGCAACATCGCCATCATTCTGGGCAGCCTGTGTGGCTTTGCGGCGCTGTCGCACTTTGTGAACATGATCGCGGGCATCGTGTTTCTGGTGTTCTGCTCGGGGTTTGCGGGTACGTCGTACTCGTGGAAGCGCAACCTGAAGATCGCTGCGGTGCTGGTCGGCATCGCGTTTGCATTCCAAAAGCTGCTGGGCGTGAGCCTGCCGCTGTACTGAGGTCGCCGCCATGGAAGTCTTGAACAACCTCGCGTTTGGCTTCAGCCACGCGCTGACGCTGCAGAACCTGATGTTCTGCGCCCTGGGCTGCACGGTGGGCACCCTGGTGGGCTTGCTGCCGGGCCTGGGCCCGCTGGCCACCATCAGCCTGCTGCTGCCGCTGACCTATTCCATCGACACCACCGGCGCACTCATCATGCTGGCCGGTATCTACTACGGTGCGCAGTACGGCGACAGCGTGAGCGCCATCACCATGAAGATCCCGCATGCGAGCAGTATCGTGGCGTGTATCGACGGGTATGCGATGACGCTGAAAGGGAAAACGGGGCTGGCCCTGTTCACCGCCGGGTTCTCCAGCTTCATCGGGGGCACGGTGGCCATTGTGGTGCTGGCGTTCCTTGCGCCCAGCCTGGGCGAGGTGGCCTTTTTGTTCGGCCCTGCCGACTACTGCGCGCTGATGCTGGTGGGTTTTGTGTGCGTGAGCTTCGTGACCACGGGCAGCCTGCTCAATGGCCTGGCCATGTGCATGGTGGGCGTGCTGCTGGGCTCCATCGGTACCGATGTGAACAGCGGCCTGGCCCGCTTCACCTGGGACGCTCCGTTCCTGGCCGACGGCGTGGGCATTGTGAGCATTGCGCTGGGCTGCTTCGGCATTGCAGAGATCGCCAAGAACCTCGACTCGCGTGAAGAGCGCTCGCCCTTCAACGGCAAGATCAAGCTCATGCCCACCTGGCCCGAGTTCAAGCGCATCATCCCGAGCGCACTGCGTGGCAGCGTGGTGGGCTCCATCCTGGGCATCCTGCCCGGCGGCGGCCCCGTGATCGCCCAGTTTGCGGCCTATGCGCTGGACAAGAAGGTCAGCAAGTACCGCCACGAAATCGGCACCGGCTGCATCGAAGGCGTGGCTGGCCAGGCTGCTGCGGACGAAGCGGCTGCACGCACCAGCTTCATCCCGCTGATGAGCATCGGTATCCCCGAGAACGCCGTGATGGCGCTGATGATGGCCGCGTTCATCATCAAGGGCATCCAGCCCGGCCCCAACATGATTGCCGGCCACCCCGAACTCTTCTGGGGTCTGGTCGCCAGCATGTGGATCGGCAACTGCTTCCTGCTGGTGCTGAACGTGCCGCTGGTGCGCTACTGGCTGTCGGTGTTCAAGATTCCGTACAACGTGTTGTTCCCCGCGATCTTGTTCTTCTGCTGCATCGGCACCTACAGCATCAACAACAACCTGGACGACGTGTTCATCACCGTAGCGTTTGGTGCGCTGGGCTACCTGTTCATGCGGCTGGAGATGGACCCCTCACCGCTGATGCTGGGCTTCATCCTGGGCCCCATGCTGGAAGAGAACTTCCGCCGCTCCATGCTGCTGTCGCGCGGTAGCTTTGAGGTGTTCATCAACCGTCCTATCAGCGGCACGCTGATCAGCCTGATCGCCGCATTCGTCTTGTGGCAAACGGTGGCGTTTTTCCGCCAGCGTGGCAAGGCCAAGGAGCTGGTGGTGACGGAGCCCGTTGCATCCTGAAGATTGACTCTCTGTGTGCCGCTTTGGCGGCCTTTGCAAGGCCGGTCCCCAACGGGTGACCGGCCTTTTTTTTGGTTCAGAGGCTGAGAGTTTTTTGTCAGTGCCCGAAAGGTGCGCCATAACACCGCTGATCGAGGCGTAAAGCAAAGCCATAGCTTGGGCTATGGCGCGCATTTGCAACGACGAGCAGCGGTGTTATGGCGTGCAAGGCGGGCATAGGCAAAAGACTCTCAGCCTCTAAGCCTCTCAGTCCACCTGCCACCATACAGGCAGCAGCGCACGCACCTGGGCCTGCGCAAACCGGTCGTCCATCAGGTGCACCACGCCCTCGTCGGTGGGCGTGCGGATCACGCGGCCAGCGGCCTGCACCACCTTTTGCAGGCCGGGGTAGAGGTAGGTGTAGTCGTAGCCCGCGCCAAACAGCGCCTGCATGCGCTCGCGGATCTGCTCGTTGACGGGGTTGACCTGCGGCAGGCCCAGCGTGGCCAGAAAGGCGCCAATCAACCGCTTGCCCGGCAGGTCGATGCCCTCGGCAAACGCGCCGCCCAGCACAGCAAAGGCAATACCTTGGCTGCTGTCGGTAAAGCGCGCCAGAAAATCGCGCTGCTCGCCCTCCAGCATGCGGCGCGACTGGCACCAGTGCGGCACGTCGGGGTGTTGCTGCGCAAACAATGCAGCAGCCTGCTGCAGGTAGTCATAGCTGCTGAAAAACGCCAGGTAGTTGCCAGGCCGCTCGCGAAACTGCTGCGCCATCAGCGTGGCGATGGGTGCGAGGGACGCCGCGCGGTGCGGGTAGCGCGTGGAGATGTGGCGCGCCACCTGCAGCTGCAGCTGGTGCGCGGCAAAGGGCGATTCCACGTCCACCCACACATGGTCCTCAGGCAGGCCCAGCAGGTCGGCGTAGTAGCGCGCGGGCTGCAGCGTGGCCGAGAACAAGGTGCTGGTGTGTGCAGCTGCAAGGCGGGGTTGCAGAAAGGGCGCGGGCACCACGTTGCGGATGCAAACCACGGAATCGCCAGGTTTGAAGGCCCGCTGGTGGCGGGCGGCAGAAGCCTGGGTGATGTCCACCATCGAATGCGCATCGAGCAGGTCGGCCATGCGCTGCAGGTGCAGGGCATCGAAGTAGAACGTTTGCAGCGCGCCGTCTGGCTCCGTGGGGTGGTCGGTGAAGTGTTCGGTGAGCGTAGTGGTGCACTGCTGCAGCGCGGCCAGCAGCTTGTCGGGGAAGGTTTCGAGCACCGTGTACGGGGCCGGGTGCGCCTTGTCCAGCGCCACCCAGGCGCGGCGCACCTTGTCCAGCGCCTTCTTCACCGGCGCGTGTTGCACAGCGGTGGGGCTGCTGCGGGCCTGGGCCAAGGCGGCGGGGTGCAGCTCGGCGGTGAACATCTTGCGGCCGCGTTCCACCAGGTTGTGCGCCTCGTCCACCAGCAGCGCCGTACGCCACTGGTTGGCCTGGGCCAGACCGTGCAGCAGGCCACCCAGGTCAAAGTAGTAGTTGTAGTCGCCCACCACCACATCGGCCCAGCGGGCCAGTTCCTGGCTCAGGTAGTAGGGGCAGACGTCATGCTGCAGGGCTACGTCGCGCACACGGGCTTGTTGCAGGACGGGCGCGGGGTTGCCTGCGCTGGCGGGGGCCACGGCGGCAGCGCGGGCGGCAGGCAGCCGGTCGTAAAAGCCCCGGGCCAGCGGGCAGGATTCGCCGTGGCAGGCCTTGTCGGGGTGCACACAGGCCTTGTCGCGCGCCACCAGCTCCAGCACACGCAGCGGCAGTGCGGGTGCGCTGTCGGACAGGCGCGCCAGCGCATCCAGCGCCATCTGCCGCCCCGAGGTTTTGGCGGCCAGAAAGAACACCTTGTCGATGCGCTGCGCAGGCGCAGCCTTGAGCAGTGGGAACAGCGTGCCCATGGTCTTGCCAATGCCCGTGGGCGCCTGGGCCAGCAGGCAGCGGCCCGCCACTGCCGTCTTGTACACGGCCTCGGCCAGCGGGCGCTGGCCGGCGCGAAAGTCGCCAAACGGAAATGCCAAGGTGGTCAGTGCCGCGTCGCGTGCGGCACGGTGGGCCACCTGCTGTTCGGCCCAGGCAATGAAGCGCTGGCACTGGGCCTCGAAGTGCTGGCGCAGGTCGTCGGCGTTGCAGCGTTCGGTGAACACCGTCTCTTGTTGCGTGCCCACGTCCAGGTAGACGAGTGCCACGTCGATGTGCGCCAGCTGCTCCTGCTCGCACAGCAGCCAGCCATACACCTTGGCCTGCGCCCAGTGCAGGTGGCGGTGCGATGCGGGTTGGCGGTCCAGCCGCCCTTTGAAGGTCTTGACCTCGTCGATGCGCTGCTGCGCGGGGTCGTAGCCATCGGCCCGGCCGCGCACGCGCAGGCTTTGGTAACTGCCGCTCAGTGCCACCTCGGCGCGGTAGTCTGCACCCCGGCGCGACGCTGCCACCGCATGGCCCGCCATGCCTTCCAGCGCGGTGGGTGCGGGCGTAAAGCGCAGGTCCAGGTCGCCTTGCTTGGCGGTGAACTCGCACAGCTCGCGCACCGCCACGGTGTAGGTCATGGCGGTGTGGTCGGGGTGTCAGTGGCGGGAGGAGCAGGCTCGCCCAAATGGGTCTGAGCCATGTCGTCATCGCTGCGCAGCGGCGTGGCCTTGCACAGCGCCATCCACACCGCAAAGGGCAGCGCGCAGCGGTTGTGCCGCGCGGGGCGCAGCAGCTCAAAGCGCCCGTCCTCCACGCTGCCGTGCAATACCCATATGCCGAAGTGCTCAGGGATCTCGTCGGGCTCAGCTATGCCCGCCGGGAAGACGTAGTAGCACTCCTCGCACAGCCACTGGTACGCCTGCCGCTTGGCGTCGTGCCGCAGGTCTGACAGCAGGTCGGCGCGGCTCGCCTTCACCTCATGCACCATGGGCTGCAGGTAGGCGGGCACCGAGGTATTGCGCACCGAGAACAGATCGGGCCGGGCCATGCGCCACACATTGGCGGCGGCGCGGGCAGCGGGGGCGTGGTCAGCCTCGGCCCACAGCGGTGACATGGCGGGCGCGGTGTTGGTGGGTGCATCGGCCGTGGCCGCAGGCGGCACCACATCCCCCATCGGCACGGAGTCGATCACCGCGCGCAGTGACAGTTCGGTCCATACGATGCGCCCCGAAGCCAGCAACTGCGCCGCAAACTTCTGCCCCAGCCGGTCGTGCAGGCTCAGTGCCCGCACGCCACGCTGACGGGCCTGCGCCAGCATGCGGATGCCTTCATCGGTGAGGCGCAGGGTTTCACAACCATCGGCCGCAATGTGCAGACTGATGAGGCCCGCAGCCAGCAGATCAATCTCCAGTCCATCCTTGCACGGCCAGCCTGCCGAGCGCCAGATCTGCATCAGGCGCGCGCGGTGAAAGCGGGTGATCGGGGCGGAGCGTGGGGAGTCCGAAGTGG
>NZ_QAIM01000204.1:0-6316 GCF_003061035.1 Acidovorax sp. HMWF018 | reverse complement strand
CAACCCATTCGAATAAGAAGACAAGGCCCGTGCCCCCACCCCCACCTCCTGAAACTGGCGCGCGCCCGGCGAGGGCAGCCGAGCAAGGGCCGCCCCGCAGCGAGGGCTGCGTCCCCCTTCCCGAATCGCGCAGCGATTCGAGAGAAGGGGGAAGTGGCGCAGCCACTCAGGGGGATGTTCCAAGTCACCCACGCAGTGCCACGTTGTTCAGCTTGTCCAGCCGCTCGGGCCAGGTGCCCTCCACCGTCGCGCCCTGCAGCAGGATGCGCGTCCAGGCCACCCAGGCGTCCCACTGCACGCGCTTGTCCCACGCATTGCCCCAGGCGCTGAACAGGTGCAGAGCGCTCTCGGCAGCGGCCTTGGCGTCGTCCTTGCGGCCAGCGGACAGATACAGCTGGGCCAACACCATCTGCGGCTCGCCCACCCAGGGGTTGTGGCGCACGGCGCTTTCCAGCACGCCGGTGGCCACGTCCAGGTCCACCAGCGGCTGGTCTTGCTGGATGACGGACCAGTACAGCGACGTGGCCGCCGCCTCGTTGGCGGCAGACAGGTGCTGCGAGCAGTGTGCAAACACGGGTGGCATGGGCAGCACGTCCTTCAGCCCCGGGTGCTGCAGCGCCTTGGCCAGGCCATTGATCTGGTGCACCATGCGCCCCGACGGCCGCATGGGCCCGGGCCACAGCGATGCGGCCCAGTGCGCCTTCTGGCTGCGGTGCTGCACGTCCGGAAAGCGCGAGAAGATATCGTCCTGCCAGCTGAACCACTGCTCGATGGTGTCGGCCATGCTCACGATGATGAAGGCCGCCACCTCGTAGGGTGTGAGCACGTGGTCCTGCCCGTCTTTTTGTAGCACCAGGCTGCCGTCCGCCTCCAGCGCATGGGCCAGCACCTTTTGCACAAACTGTGTGCGCGACTGGGTACAGAACAAATACACCAGGTGCTCGGCCGACTCGCCCGCAATCTCGCGCACCCGGGCGCGCTCCTTGGCAGGGTCGAACTTCACCAGGTCCACAAAGGCATTGCCATACACGCTGTGCAGCAGCCCCAGCAGGCGCACATCGCGCGGCTGCTGCCACACCGTCAGCGTGCGCGTCACGCCCACCAGGTGGTGGCGAAACGTGCCCGCCTTGTGCCAGTCCTGCCCCACATTGCGCGCCAGCACCGTGGGCAGCACGGGCGCCAGCTCAGGGTCGCGGGTCAGCCACTCTTCGTCCAGCAGCGGCAATGCGCGGGCAAACAGGTCAGGGTCCAGGGGGTGAAGCGGCAGGGTCATTGTGTTGTGTCTCCGGCGTTGATGGTGCAGGTAATGCAATGTACACACAGTATCTGCCCACACGGCGGGTGCGCAAGCACCGGGGCGACCCGGCCCTCACACCCAGCACGCGCCTGCACGACGGCTCGGTCAGCCCCATTGCGGGCTGCGGGCTTTCAGGCTCGAGGCTGAGAGTTTTTTAGCCGGGTCCGAAAGGCGCGCGAATACGCCTCGGATCTAGGCGCAAAGCACAGCCATAGCTCAGGCTATGGCGAGCATTGGTAACGACGAGCCGGGCGTATTGGCGTGCAAGGCGGGCATGGATAAAGGACTCTCAGCCTCTCAGACCAGCCGCACCTCAAAGTACGCGCCCTCTCCTTCCCCCAAATCCCGGAACCCGGCCTGCCGGGCTGCCACGCTGGCCTTGCCCCAGGCCTTGAGCAGGGTGAGATCGCCAGGAGACACCACCTCGGGCGGGGACTCCTCCAGGCTCTGCATGGTGTCCAGGGCAGCCGCCACCTGTTCGGGGCCGCCAAGCTGCTTTTCCAGGGCCCTGGCGTACCGGGTTTCTGCGGCAATGCGCTCCTTGGCCGGGAGTTCCTCGGGGTAGTCGCGCAGGGTGACGGCGTAGGTGGATTCGATGACTTGCATGGCGCTGCTTCTCCTGTGGTTTGATACTGTATGAATATACAGTTTTTTCCAACAAAATTCGAGCGCCGAAAGATCCCACGCGGAGTTCGGGAGGATGGAAAGATTGTTCCCAATACTGGAACAGTTAGTTTGCGACTGGGTGGTTTTTCCCTGAACACCATCGGCGTACAGTTCATCCCATCGATGAGCCGAACCCGCAAGGCGACTCACCGAACCCGGTTCAGGAATGGTTTTTGACCCGGCTTTTTTGAGACGCTTTTTTAGCTTTTAAGGATTTTCATCATGAACAAGACCGCCCGTTTCCTCTCCGTCGCCGCTGTTGCCGCTTTCGCCGCTTTTGGCGCCCATGCCGATGAAGCCGATGGCTCGCAATTTGCCCTGAAGTTCGACACGAACCGCACCCGCGCTGAAGTGCAAGCCGAAGCTGTAGTGGAAGCCAAGACCCACAACATGGAACCCGCAGGCTCGCGTGTGGTGACCTACCAATCCACCGCTGACCGCGCTGCCGTGCGTGCACAGGCTGCCGAAGCCGTGCGCACCGGCCAGATCCCTTCGGGCGAATTCAGCGCCATGTAATTTGGCAGACCAACTGCTGAGATTGGTTTGAAGCAGTTGCGGGACTTCCCATGGTGGTGGCACTTCGCGCGGTGCGGATGCTGCTGCCATGGGGAGTGTTAACTGAACCGCAGGGGCGGGCAGGCAAAAAGGGCTCCTTTTGGGAGCCCTTTTTGTTGTTGCCTGCCGTGTAGCCGCGCCCCCCAAGGGCGCCAGGCGCGCCCCCGCAACGTCGCTTACAGCGACGGGTCGATCAACACCTTGGCGCCGGTGTTGCGCGGGCCGTAGAACGCGATGGACTCGGCGCTCAGCGCCCCCGCCAGCGACACGGTGCGCGCGTAGTGGCTGGCGAACGTGGTCTTCAGCTCGGCCGCCACGCGCTGGCGCAACGCCTGGGTGGCCTCTTCGCCGATCTTCTGCAGAAACGGAAACAGCAGCCATCCACCCATGCCCCAGGCCATGCCAAAGGTGCGGTGCACTTCGGTCGGGCGCGTGTCCAGGTGGCCGTAGAGGTACACCTGCTTGTGCACGGCCGAGCCGTAACGGCTGTATTCCTTGGCCTTGCGGTTGATGGCGGCCTCCATGCACTGCAGGATCTGCCCGGCCAGCGTACCGCCGCCCGTGGCATCAAACGCAATGGTGGCGCCCGTGGCGGCCAGCGCATCGGTCAGCTCGGCCATGAAATTGGGCGCGCTGCTGTCGCACACATACTGGGCACCCAGCTCGCGCAGCAGCGCCGCCTGCTCGGGCTTGCGCACGATGTTGACCAGGCCGACACCGTCTTTCTGGCAAATCTTGAGCAGCATCTGGCCCAGGTTGCTGGCTGCCGCGGTGTGCACCAGCGCAGTATGGCCCTCGCGCTTCATGGTCTCCACCATGCTCAGCGCCGTCAGCGGGTTGACGAAGCACGATGCGCCTTCAGCCGCCGTGGTCCCAGGCGGCAGCGGCAGGCACTGCGACGCAGGCACGGCGCGGTATTGCGAATACATGGCGCCGCCAATCACCGCCACCGTGCGGCCCAGCAGCGCCTGCGCAGCGGGCGATGCACCCGCAGCCACCACCAGACCTGCGCCCTCGTTGCCCACGGGCATGCTCTGGCCCAGGCGTGCGGCCATGCCCGGCATGGCGCGCTCAGGGATGCGGGCCGTGGCCACCGGCCGCTCGGCCGTGCCCGTGACCTGCACGGTGGACAAGTCGGCGGGGCCCAGCAGCAGGCCGATGTCTGAAGGGTTGATGGGTGTGGCCTGCACCTGGATCAGCACTTCGTCGGGCCCTGGTGTGGGCACGGGGGTCGGCTCCAGGCTGATCTGCAAGGTGCCATCGGCTTGCACAAGCGAGCGCAACTGCAGCGCGGTGGTAGGGATGGAGGGGTTCATGGAGGACTCGCTGTGGGGTGATGAAAATGGGGCCGCGCGCATGGAGCGACGCGACGTGGAGGGAGGCTGCGGTGCCAGGAGGTCACAGCCTCCCCACCGGAACCCGCCATTTTTCATCAGGACGCTAGGTTTTGCTGTCCCCTCTGTTTTGCACCCCATACGAGGTCAGCTTGCTCACGCGTGTGCAGCCTGTCTCTCTTCCTCCATCTGAAACAGCATCGCCCTCGGCCATGCCAGCGCGCCAGGTCAGTAAGACCAGCAAAGCTGCCAACAGCAACAAAAAAGCGCTAACGAAAAATGTGATCTGGTAGCCGCCATGGTCAAACAGCAGGCCGCCCACCGTAGAGCCCAGGCCAATAGCCAGCTGGACCACCGCCACCATGAGGCCGCCCCCAGTTTCGGCGTCGTCCGGCATGGAAAGGGCCACCCATGTCCACCAGCCCACAGGCGCGGCCGTGGCTACCAGGCCCCACACGCCCAGCAAGGCCGTGACAGCGGTGAGCTGGTCACCCAGACTGACCAGTGCGATAGCAATGAGCGCCATCAAGGCGGGAGCCATGAACAGCGTCGTATAGAAACCTCTGGCCAGCGCCATGCCGACCAGCGCAGTGCCCACAAAGCCCGCCACCCCGATCACCAGCAGGATGAACGACACTGTGAACCCACCCACCTGCGTGACAGTTTCCAGAAATGGCCGCAGGTAGGTAAACAACACAAACTGCCCCATGAAAAAGCAGCCCACGGCCAGCATGCCCACAACGATCACCCGGCACCGCAGCAGCCTGACAACCGCACCACCAGAGCCCCCCGCGCGCTGCAGCCCGGCAGGCATGGGCGGCAGGCTCACCCACTGCCAGATGAAAGCCACCACCGCCACCGGCACCAGCCCCCAGAAGGCCCCACGCCACCCGACCAGAGCACCCAGATAGCTGCCCAACGGCGCCGCCACCACCGTGGCCAGTGCGTTGCCACCATTGAAAATGGCCAAAGCCCGTGGCACCTGCTGCGCAGGCACCAGCCGCATGGCCGTGGCCGCAGACAGCGACCAGAAGCCACCCACCACCACTCCGATGAGCGCGCGGCCTGCCATGTACACCGCATAGTTCGGCGCCAGTGCAATGACTGCGCCAGAGACGCACATCAGCGCTGTGAGCCCCAGCAACAAGGTCTTGCGGTCCACCCGGCCTGCCAACGCAGCAATGCTCAGGCTGGTGAGTACGGCGAAGGCGCCCGATATCGCAATGCCCTGCCCTGCCCCGCCTTCGCTGACCCCCAGGTCTGCCGCCATGGGGGTCAGCAGGCTAACGGGCATGAACTCCGACGCGATCAGCGCAAACACGCAGAGCGTCATCGCAAAGACGCCGCTCCAGCGCGCAGGCTGCACCGCTGCACCCAGCGCACCGTCGAAATCGACCGACGGCGCAGCGCATACCTGAGTGGTCATCGTTTACGCCAGGTGCTTGCCAAAGAACGCCGTCAGCTTGTCCCACGGGATCAGGTTCACGCGGTCATACAGATCCACGTGGCCTGCTCCGGGGACGATGTGCAGCTCCTTGGGCTCGGCAGCACGTTGGAACGCGTCTTCGCTGAACTCCTTGGAGTGCGCCTGATCGCCCGTGATGAAAAGCATGGGGCGCGGAGAAATCGTCTCGATGTCATTGAACGGGTAGAAGTTCATGAACTTGACGTTGCTGGTCAGCGTGGGGTGGGTGGTGGTCAACGGCGAACCGCCCTTGGGAGTGAACTCGCCACGCGGGGTGCGGTAGAAGTCGTAGAACTCGCGTTGAATGGGGTGAGTGTCTGCCGTCAGCTGGCGCACCGTGCCACCGGTGTACTGGGTGGCACCGCCGGTGAACTCCACATACCGCTGCTCGGCAGCGGCGGCAATGATCTGCTTGCGCTGCTCCACGGTTTGCGAGTGGTTGAGCGCATCACGGTTGGCAGCGCCCATGTCGTACATGCTGACCGTGGCGATGGCCTTCATGCGCGGGTCGATCTTGGCAGCGCTGATGACAAAGCTGCCGCTGCCGCACACACCAATGGCACCGATGCGCTCGCGGTCCACCATCGCCTGCGTGCCCAGAAAATCCACCGCTGCACTGAAAGCCTCGGCATAGATGTCAGGCGCCACTGCGTTGCGCGGCTGGCCGTCGCTCTCGCCCCAAAAAGGCAGGTCCAGCGACAGCGCGACAAAACCCTGCTCTGCCATCTTGGTGGCATACAGGTTGGCGCTTTGTTCCTTGACTGCGCCCATGGGGTGGCCCACCAGAATGGCCGGATTTTTCTTGCTGCGGTCCAGGTTCTTGGGCACAAACAGGTTGCCAGCCACCGCCATGCGGTACTGGTTCTTGAAGGTCACCTTGCGCACGGCCACCTTGTCGCTTTGGTAGAAATTGTCGGCGCCGCTGAGCTTGCCGTGCGCTGGCTGCGGCCCCGCTGCCATCGCACTACCACCCGCGGCAGACAGCCCGCCCCATACCGC
>NZ_QAIM01000203.1:0-3558 GCF_003061035.1 Acidovorax sp. HMWF018 | reverse complement strand
GCGATGCCCTTGCTGCGGGCGCGCTGGCCATGGCCTGCTGGGCCATGTGCAGCATGCCCATCAGGCTGCTGCCGTGTTGCACCATGCGGGCCATCTGGCTGCGCAGCACAAAGCCGCCCAGTTGCAGCACACGGTTGACCAGCCCGCCGCGCAGCGCCTGCACCAGCACGCCCAGCGACAGGTCCACCAGCTGCGTGGTGTCGGCAAATTCGTCGGAAGTGTCGGCCAGCCAGTACGTCACCACGCCTGCGAGGTAGTCGGTGTAAAGGCTGCCCGCCAGGCCCTTGAAGTCGCAGGGCTCGATCTCGCCGCTGGCCTCGGCGGCTTCCAGAAAGCTCGCCACCGCCTCGCGCAGGCTCTGGCGCGCGGCCAGCGGCTCGGCCAGCATCGACAGCGGCGAGCGCCGCGCCAGACCGCGCACCTGGGCCACAAACTCGCGGTCGGCCAGCAGGCGCTCCAGCACGGCATCGGTCAGGCGCTGCAGCTTTTCTTGCAGGCCGTAACCCGCAAAGCCCGGTGTCTGCAGCGTGTCGGCCAGCGCCTGGTGCGCCACATCGTCCAGGTAGCCCAGCACGATGCGGTCCTTGGTGGGGAAGTATTTGTAGATCGTGGCGTCGCCAATGCCCGCCGCGCGGGCGATGTCTTTCATCGTCGTGCCGTCAAAGCCCTGGCGGGTCATGAGGTCCACCGCGCTGGCCACGATCTGGCGGCGCGTGGCGTCTTGCTGCTGGCGGGTGGTTTTCATTTGACTATTCTTAAATTGGTTGAATTTTCAATTTAAAGAATAGTAATTTCTGTTTATGGCGTCAAGCCACCTCTTGGCAGGCGCAAGCAGGTGTTTTGAGGCGTTCTTAGCCTCAAGCGCAGGTATTTCATGCGCTGATAGCTATCAAAAATATAGTAAATGGAGGCTGATTCATGGCGCTGCGGCCTGTCCCTGCACCTGTCAGGCGGCCGCTGCGCTCAACCAAGGGCAGGAGTTGGCTTGCAGCGACTGCTGCCGCTTGCAGGGGCCCGCGAAATCGGCGTGAGGCTTACCGCCGCATGCTTGCAAACGCCTCGAACTCCCAGCTGCGCATCGCCAGCAGCAGGGTGTAGCCCTCGCGCTCGCGGTCGGGCAGCTTCTGGTCGGCCAGGTGCTGCTGGGCAAAGTCCTGCGCCACGCGCTGCATGCGCTCCATGAAGGCGGGCGCCAGACTGCGGCTGATGTTGCCGTGCACCAGCAGCACGCCTTCGCCCAGTCCGTCAAAGCCGCCCGCAAAGTAGTCCAGCAGCGCATGGTCGCGGAAGTAGTTCATCACTGGGCCATGTGGGCGCCAGCGGAAGGTCTTGGCCAGCTTGAGGCGGTAGCGGTTGAGCGGCCGCAGCTCGATGATGCCGATGCGGTCCAGCTGCGCCAGGTATTTGATGCCCTCGGCCTCGGTCAGGCGGTAGTAGCCGGTTACCTGCTCCAGCGTCCACTGGCTCAGCACACAGATCGCCATCAGCAGCAGCTTCTTGTCGGCCACCACGGCCTTTTCCTGCTCGTGGGCCAGCTCTTTTAGCAAGGGCTGCTCGTCGGCCACGCGCCGGGCGAGGTCGGCAAAGTCCAGCGCCAGTGCGCGGCAGATGGCGTCGATGCGCGATAGCGGCATGTCGCCCCTGGCCAGCATGCGTTTGACGCTGGACTCGGCCATGCCCAGCGCCTGCGCCAGATCGGCGTAGGTCATCTGCGCGGTCTTGAGTTCCTTTTTCAGGGCGGTGACGAGGTCGGCGGTCGTGCTCATGGTGGGGGGGGCTCCTGGGTATCGATTATCAATACCCGAAGGTGCGTGGGTAGCCCCTTGCGCGACTTTTTGAGGCCACCGATGGCGCCGCTACCCACACTGCGCGGCATCGTTCACTTTCTACGGTGTGTGTGATGTCTTCTTCTCCTGTGACTCCCCCTCGTGCGCGCGGCCTGGCAACGCTGTCGCGACTGTCGGGTGCCGAAACCGGCCTGTTGCTGGGCGCGGCTGCGCTGCTCGCCCTGGCGTTGTTCGGCCCCGTGCTGCCCGCCAGTGCGCACCAGCATGACTTTGCCGACCTGCGCACGCTGTGGGGCATTCCCTGCGCGTTGGATGTGTTGAGCAACTTGGCCTTTGCCTTGGCAGGTGCATGGGGTTGGTGGGTGCTGCGCCGCGTGCCGTCGGCCGCGCTGGACGCCATCTCCCGTGCGCTGGCTGCCCTGTTCTTTGGCGGGCTGCTGTGCACCGCCGCAGGCTCTGCTCTGTACCACTGGCAGCCGCAGGACGCGGGCCTGCTGTGGGACCGTCTGGGCATGGTGCTGCCTTTTGCGGGGCTGCTTGGGCTGGCGGCGGCCAGCCGGGTGAGCGCGCGGGCGGGCGTGGCCGCTGCAAGTGCCGTGCTGCTGGCGGGGCCACTGGCCGTGTGGGCCTGGGTGCACACCGGCAACCTGCTGCCGTGGGCCGTGGTGCAACTGGGCGGTCTGCTGGTGGTGCTGGCGCTGGCATGCCTGCCACGCCGCGTCGGCGGACTGGCGCTGCACCTGGGCGTGGTGGTGGTGCTGTACGCCCTGGCCAAGCTGCTGGAGGCGGCAGACCATTCGGTGTTCGAGGCCACAGGCGGATGGGTGTCGGGCCACAGCCTCAAGCATGTGCTGGCGGCGGGCGCCGCCTGGCCGGTGCTGACGGCACTGGGATCGCTGGTGGCTTTGCGCCACAGTGACGCGGCGGTGATGCCGCGGGTCATGCCGTCCGGGCAGAATGGCGCCCACGCCGTGGGTGTCGCCCGCAGATCCGGCGCATGAAGCGCAGGTCCGGAAAATTCCAACAAGCCAACCCATCGGAAACGAGGAGAAACGCATGAGCCCCGACACCGCCTCCACCAGCGTGGCCCCCGCACCCACGCACGAGGACCCGAACCAGTTTGCCCTGCTGCGCCAGCGGCGGTTTGCCCCCTTCTTCTGGACGCAGTTCTCCGGCGCGGCCAATGACAACCTCTTCAAGTTCGCCTTCACGGTGATGGTGACCTACCAGCTGAGTGTGGACTGGCTGCCGCCGGCCATGGCGGGGCTGGTGATCGGCGCCCTGTTCATCCTGCCGTTCTTGCTGTTCTCGGCCACGTCGGGCCAGCTGACCGACAAGTACGACAAGACGAAGATGATCCGCTTCGTGAAGAACCTGGAGATCGCCATCATGCTGGTGGCGGCCGTGGGCTTCATCGCGGGCAACATCCCCATCCTGCTGCTGTGCACCTTCTTGATGGGCGTGCACTCCACGCTGTTTGGCCCGGTCAAGTTTGCCTATATGCCCCAGGTGCTCAACGAGCGTGAGCTGACGGGTGGCAACGGCATGGTCGAGATGGGCACGTTTGTAGCCATCTTGCTGGGCAATGTGGCCGGTGGTTTGCTGGTGGCGTTGCCAGGCATCGGCCACACCACCGTGGCCGTGGCCTGTGTGGTGGCGGCCCTGGCGGGACGCGCGGTGGCGCAGTTCATTCCCTCGGTGCCTGCCACCGACCCGGGGCTCACCATCAACTGGAATCCCTTCACCGAAACCTGGCGCAACCTCAAGCTGG
>NZ_QAIM01000202.1:0-11176 GCF_003061035.1 Acidovorax sp. HMWF018 | reverse complement strand
GCACCTAAGCACCACCACAAACCACCCCATCGACCCCAACACTTTTGCGCTCAGGTCTCAGTAGCGAAGCCCTCGACTATAGCACGGTTTACAACGGGCAGCAGGGTAAGCCCAGGGATTGATCTAACAGTACCTGTACACGAGACAAACCCCTCAACCACCAACGGCCGCAACCGCAGACTCCAAAGCGTCTACAAATAGGAAGGCCACATCGCAGCCTGTCTGATCAAAGATTTCCTGGAAGCAGGTCGGGCTGGTGACATTGATCTCTGTGACGCAGTCGCCGATCACGTCTACCCCAGCCAGCAGCAAGCCACGCGACTGCAGCACCGGGCCCAGCGCTTCGCCAATCTCACGATCCCGCGCAGACAGAGGGCGCGCCACGCCTTTGCCGCCAGCGGCCAGATTGCCGCGCACTTCGCTGCCCTGGGGAATACGCGCCAGGCAGAACGGCACAGGCTTGCCGCCGATGATGAGGACCCGCTTGTCGCCATCAACGATCTCGGGCAAAAACTTTTGCACCATCACGCTTTGCGCGCCGTGGCGGTTGAGGGTTTCGGTGATGCTGCCCAGGTTGAGGCCGTCTGGGCCCACACGGAAGATGCCCATCCCACCCATGCCATCCAGAGGCTTGAGGATGATGTCCTGGTGCTCTGCATGAAAGCGGCGAATGTCTTCCGCATCCCGGGTGACCAGCGTCGGTCCGATGAACTGTGGAAACTCCATGATGGCCAGCTTTTCCGGATGGTCCCGCAGAGCGCTGGGTTTGTTGAACACCCGGGCGCCATCGCGCTCCGCCTGCTCCAGCAGGTGGGTGGCGTAAAAGTACTCGCTGTCGAAGGGCGGGTCCTTGCGCATGAGTACAGCATCAAAATCAGCCAACGCTGCGCTGCGCTGCGGCTGGGCCTCGTACCAATGGGTGGCATCCCCCGTGAGGCGGACGTCCTGCACCCGTGCAGTGACCTTGCTGCCGCGCTGCCAGGTGATGTGCTGCGGTTCGCAGACCGTGAGGGTATGACCACGCCGCTGTGCCTCGCGCATCATGGCGAAGGTGGTGTCCTTGTAGATCTTGAAGCTTTGCAGCGGGTCGGCGATGAAGAGCAGTTTCATGGTGTCGGGTCAAGGAATGGAGGAGGCCAGGGGCCCAGGCAGCCAAGGCGACTTACGCGCCGCTGGCCTGCGAACGCCTGTACTGTTGCACAAATAGCGCAATGCTGCCGGCCACCACGCCCCAGAAGGCCGAGCCCACCCCAACGATGACCACACCGCTGAGGGTGACGAGAAAGGTAATGAGTGCCGCCTCGCGGTGCGACTCGTCCCGCAGCGCCGCCGCCAGGCCGTTGCCAATGGTGCCCAGAAGCGCCAAACCCGCAATGGCCACCACCAGCTCTTTGGGAAAGGCGGTAAGCAGCCCGGTGATGACTGCGCCAAACAAACCGATCGCCACATAGATGGCGCCACATGCCACCGCGGCCGTGTAGCGCCGGCGGCGATCGGCGTGCGCCTCGGGGCCCATGCACATCGCGGCGGTGATGGCGCTGAAGTTGAGCGCAAACGCCCCGAAAGGCGCCAGCACCAGGGTGGCCAGACCCGTGAGCGTGATGAGCCGGGAGATGGGCAAGTTGTAGCCCGACGCACGGATCACCGCCACCCCGGGCAGGTTCTGCGACGCCATGGTGACCACAAACAAAGGAATTGCCAGGCTGACGGCAGCCGCTACGCTGAACTGGGGCGCCGTGAAAACTGGCAGGGCCAGCTCCAGCTGCACCGCCGACCAGGCCATCTGCCCCTGGGTGGCCACGAACACCACCGCCATGGCGAGGGTGATGACCACCGCATACCGGGCAGCCAAACGGCGGCTGACCAGATACACCATCAACATCAGCAGCACCAAGGGCAATGCGGTCTGGGCTGCCGCAAACGCCTGCAGGCCAAAGCGGGCCAGCACGCCGGCCAGCAGGGCAGCGGCGATTTCCATGGGGATGCGGTTCATCACGCGCTCGAACCAGCCGGTGACGCCCGCCAGGGTGATGAGCAACGCGCTGATCATGAAGGCGCCGATGGCCTCGCCCATGCTGAAACCGCCCGCCAACCCCGCGGTGGCCAGCACGGCGGCGCCCGGTGTGGACCAAGCCACCATGACGGGCTGGCGCAAGATCAGCGAGGGCACCAGCGAACACAGTCCCATGCCCAGACCAAGCGCCCACATCCAGGACGTGATCTGCGCGGGTGTGGCCCCAAAGGCCAGGGCGGCCTGGAAGACGATGGCCACCGAGCTGGTAAAGCCCACCAGCACCGCCACGAAACCCGCCACCGCCGTGGAAAGGCTCAGGTCTTTGAAAAATTGCATGGGCGCGATTCTGGCACCGCGCGCGCCTGGCGCTCAGGCAGGCCGTCAGCCCACTCCAACAGCTACAGTATTAATAGCACCTCAGACAATGAGCACTAGCGCTACAAGGCAAAAACAGCGTAAAACCAGCCCGAGGCTCCGTCCCAGGCCAGGGGGAGCCCCCTAAGCCCGTCAGATCTCGATCTTGGAGCCCAGCTCGACCACCGCGTTATTGGGCAGGTGCAGAAAGTCGGCCGCGCCACTGGCGTTGTGGTGCATTTGGGCAAACAGCTTTTCGCGCCAAGGCGCCATGCCGCTGCCGATGGTGGGGATGACGGTGTCCCGCGACAGGAAATAGCTGGTGGTCATCGACTCCAGCTCACAGCCTCGCCCTCGCAGCAGCTCCAGCGCGCGGGGCAGGTCGGGGTCGTTCTTGAAGCCGTAATGCACCACCACCTGCCAGCAGTCGTGCCCCAGCGATTCGACTTGCAGCCGCTTGTCCAGACCAATCCAGGGCGTCTCGTGGTTGTGCACGGTGACAAACAGGTTTTGCTGGTGCAGCACCTTGTTGTGCTTGAGGTTGTGCAGCAAGGCATTGGGCACCGCGCCCGTTTCGGCCGTCAGGAAGACGGCTGTGCCATCCACCCGCGTGGGCGGACTGATGAAGATCGACTCAAGGAAGTCCTTGAGGTCGATGGCATCGGCACGCAGCTTGTCATTGAGCAGGCGGCGCCCTTCCTTCCAGGTCATCATGAGCGAGAACACGATGCCGCCGATCATCAGCGGGAACCAGCCACCCTGGAACAGCTTGAGCAAGTTGGAGGCGAAGAACGCCAGGTCCACCACAAAGAAGCAGCCCGTGGCCGCAATGCACAGCGCCAGCGGATACCGCCAGCCGTAGCGGATCACGAAGAAGGTCAACGTGGTGGTGATCAGCATGTCCAGCGTCACCGCAATGCCATACGCCGCAGCCAGATTGCTCGACGAGCGGAACATCACCACCGCCAGCACGATGGCCACGAACAGCCCCCAGTTGACCAGCGGCATATAGATCTGGCCCGTGTCGCGCACGCTGGTGTGCTGGATGTTCAGGCGCGGCAGGTAGCCCAGCTGGATGACCTGCTTGGTCACGCTGAATGCGCCGGTGATCAGCGCCTGCGAGGCAATCACGGTGGCCATGGTGGCCAGGATCACCAAAGGCACCAGCGCCCAGTCGGGGGCCATCAGATAGAACGGGTTCTTGACGGCCTCGGGCTCGGCCAGCAGCAGCGCGCCCTGGCCAAAATAATTGAGGGTGAGCGCCGGCATGGCCACACCAAACCAGGCCATGCGGATCGGGCGCTTGCCGAAGTGGCCCAGGTCGGCATACAAGGCCTCGGCGCCCGTCACGCACAGCACCACCGCGCCCAGAATGATGAAACTGGTGCCCGGGTTGGCCCACATGAAGCCCAGCGCGTGGTGCGGACTCAGCGCCCACAAGATCTCCGGATGCCCCACGATGTGCGACACACCCAGCAGCGCGATGGTGACAAACCACACCAGCGTGATGGGACCAAAAAACTTGCCGATGCCGCCCGTGCCGCGCTTTTGCACGGCAAACAGGCAAAACAGCACCACCAGCGTGATCGGTATCACGTAGTGCTTGAAGTGGTCCGACACCACTTCCAGCCCCTCCACCGCCGACAGCACCGAGATGGCCGGGGTGATGACGCCATCGCCGTAAAACAGCGAGGTGCCAAAAATGCCCACGGCCAGCAGCACGCTGCGCAGCTGGGGCTTGTCTTTGACCGCCTGGGAGGCCAGGGCCAGCATGGCGATGAGGCCCCCCTCACCGTGGTTGTCGGCGCGCAGCACCAGCACCACGTACTTCAGGGAGACGATGACCGTGAGGGTCCAGAAAAAGATGGAGAGGATGCCGTAGATGTTTGCGGGCGTGAACGGCACATGGCCGGACCCGAACACCTCCTTGACGGCATACAGCACGCTGGTGCCGATATCGCCATACACAACACCGATGGCGCCCAGCGTGAGCGCTGCGAGCGATGACTTGGAGCTTTGCACTGACCACCCCCGCGCACTGGGCCTGACGGGGTTCCGTTACTTTTGGGAACGCTATTGTGCGCCTGAGCCAGATCAAGCGTTTGGAGGCGAAACCCCATGTTGCAACGCAGCAACTTGCCCTTGGCAACCGGGCGCGGGCGTGGCATGCGGGGCCACTGCCCTGCCCCGCAGGCCCGCTGCGCAACGTCGCCGGGAGGGCGCAGACGTTGAGACGCGGTGCCCCCAAGACCCGCAAGGGGCCCCAGAGACTCTGGTTTTCAGTCGTATACCTCGGCGTCGGGGTTGGTGGCCTCCAGCTCGTAGCTGGCCGCCAGCATCGCCAGCCGCGCCACCACGCCATACATATAGAAGCGGTTGGGCGCGCTCACACCCGGGCGCACGCCAGGCTGCGGCATGTGGGTGCTGTGTTCAAAGGCCAGGGGCACAAAGCTCGCGCCGGGGGCGTTGAGGTTTTCATCCACACCCCGCTCGGCGTGCATGCGGTAGAAGCCCCCCACCACGTAGCGGTCCATCATGTAGACCACGGGCTCGGCCACGGCGTCGTTCACGCGCTCTTGCGTCAACACCCCTTCCTGGATGATGACTTCGCTCACCGGCTGGCCGTCCTTGATCACGGCCATCTTGTTACGCGTCTTGCGGTTGACTGCGTCCAGCTCCTTGGCGTCGCGCACGGTCATGATGCCCATGCCGTAGGTGCCGTTGTTGGCCTTGACGATCACGAAGGGCTTTTCGTTGATGCCGTATTCCTTGTACTTGCGGCGCACCTTGGTCAGGAGTGCGTCCACGCTGGTCTGCAGCTGGTCCATGCCCGTGCCCTCGGCAAAGTCCACCTCGCCGCACTGGCTGTACATGGGGTTGACCAGCCAGGGGTCAATGCCCAGCATCTTGCCAAAGCGCTTGGCCACCTCTTCGTAGTTCTTGAAGTGGGTGCTCTTCTTGCGCACGCTCCAGCCGGCGTGCAGCGGGGGCAGCAGGTACTGCTCGTGGATGTCTTCCAGAATGCCGGGGGCGCCTGCGGTGAGGTCGTTGTTCAGCAGGATGGTGCAGGGGTCAAAGTCCTTGAGCCCCAGGCGGCGCTTGGTGCGCACCACGGGTTCCAGGGTCACGGTGTCGCCGTTGGGCAGCTCGATCAGCGTGGACTTCTTGATCTCGGGGCTGATGGAGCCGACCCGCACGTTCAGGCCCGCCATGTTGAAGATGCGCTGCAGCTGCACCACGTTGGACAGGTAGAACGTGTTGCGCGTGTGGTTCTCCGGGATGATCAGCAGGTTGCGCGCTTCGGGGCAGATCTTTTCGATGGCAGCCATCGCAGCCTGCACGGCCAGGGGCAGCATCTCCTTGGTCAGGTTGTTCCAGCCGCCCGGGAACAGGTTGGTGTCGACCGGGGCCAGCTTGAACCCCGCATTGCGGATGTCTACCGACGTGTAGAACGGCGGGGTGTGTTCCATCCACTCCAGCCGGAACCAGCGTTCGATGGCGGGCATCGAGTCGAGAATGCGCTGTTCGAGTTCGTTGATCGGCCCGGTGAGGGCCGTGATGAGATGCGGAACCATGGAAAGCCCTCGGGAAGCGATTGCGGTGAATTGTAGGATGTGGGGTCAGGCCGGGTTTTCGCAAGTCACCCCCGGTGCAGCCACGGCCCTGCCCCCTACCGGCGCCAGAACGCCGGGGTCAGCAAGGCCATGAAGCTCAGAATCTCCAGCCGCCCCAGCAGCATGGCCAGGGTGCATACCCAGATCTGGAAATCGGTCAGCACGGCATAGTTGGACGCGGGCCCCACGCTGCCCAGGCCCGGGCCCGCACAGTTGACGCTGGCCAGCACCACCGAAAACGCCGTCACCGGGTCCAGGTCTGTCAGCAACATGACCATGCTCAGCCCGAAGACCGTGCCGCCATAGACCAGCATGAAGGCCAGCACCGAGAAGATCACCCGGTTGTCCACTGCAGCGCCGCCCAGTTGCACCGGCTGCACGGCGCGCGGGTGCACCAGGCGGTTCATCTCGCGGCGCGCCTGCTTGACGAGGATAAGCATGCGGACCATCTTGATGCCCCCGCCCGTCGAGCCCGCACTGGTGGCCACACCCGACAGCAGCAGCATGAACACCGGCGCAAACACGGGCCATGCCAGGTAGTCCACCGTGGCGTAGCCGGTGGTGGTGGCCAGCGACACCAGATTGAACATGCCATGGCGCAGCGCGTCCAGCGGCCCATACACGCCCTTGGCCCACAACAGCAGAGCCACCAGCAGACCGCCGCCAATCAGCGTCACCAGCGTGGCCCGCAGCTCCGGGTCGCGCCAGAAGCCGCCCCACTGGCCCTTGCGAATGGCGACGAAGTACAGCGCAAAATTGCAGCTGGCCACCAGCATGAAGAAGATGCAGATCGCCTCCAGCAGCGGCGACTGGAAGTACCCAAAGCTCAGGTCGTGAGACGACAGCCCGCCCAGGCTCACGGTGGTGAACATGTGCATCAACGCATCCAGCGGGGCCATGCCCCCGGCCCAGTAGGCCAGGCCACACAGCACGGAGAACAGCGCATACACCCCCCAGAGCCCCTTGGCCGTGCCGGTCATGCGTGGCGTGAGCTTGGTGTCCTTCAGCGGCCCGGCCACCTCGGCCTTGAACAGCTGGCTGCCCCCCACGCCCAGCAGCGGCAGCACGGCCACGGCCAAAATCAGGATGCCCATGCCACCCATCCACTGCAAAAAGGTGCGCCACACATTCACCGACACCGGCAACGCATCCAGGCCCGCCAGCACGGTGGAGCCCGTGGTCGTCAGCCCCGACACCGCCTCGAAGTAGGCGTGCGTGAACGACAGCGGGTGCCCTGTGTAGTGCCCGGCCAGCATCAGCGGCAGCGCGGCCGACAGAGGCAGCAGCATCCACACCAGCGACACCAGCATCACGCCGTGGCGCGGCTGCAGCTCCTGCCGGAACAGCCGCAACCGCCACCACAGCCACGCGCCCGCCAGCATCGTGGCGCCCATGGACAGCGGGTACACAAACCAGACGCCGTCGCGCGTCCACAGCGAGACTGCCAGCGGCAGGCCCATAGACAGCGAGAAGATCATCACCAGAATGCCCAGCACGCGCAGAACGGGAAACATGTCCGTCATGACTCGGGCCCCTGGTCCATGGCAGCCGACATCGCATGCAGCCGTCGATACTGGTGCAGCCCAGGCGAGGGCCGCCGCGCAAGGGCCGCCCCGCCGCAGAGGCGGCGCTTCGCTGGCGTGCGCTGGCGGCGTCCTCCTGCCCGCAGCGCACAGCGCTGCGAGAGCGGGGGGAAGGCGCGAAGCGACTCAGGGGGGTGCATCAAAAGAACGTCGCGCTCACGCGAAAGAGCTTTTCCACATCGCGCACCAGCCGCTTGTTGGGCAGGAAGAACACCACGTGGTCATTGCTCTCGATCACCGTGGCGCTGCGCGGGATGATGACCTCGGGCTCGCCCAGATCGGCAGCGGATGCACCCGTGGTTTCCGACGCGTCAGGCAGACCGCGCACGATCAGGCCGATGTGCACATCGCGCGGCAGTTGCAGATCGCTGACCTTGCGGCCGACCACGCGCGAGCTTTTGCGGTCGCCGCGCGCCACGATCTCCAGCGCCTCGGCCACCCCACGGCGCAGGCTGTGCACGGCCTGCACGTCGCCCTGGCGCACATAGGCCAGCAGCTCACCCAGCATGGCCTGAGCGGGCGACAGCGCGATATCGATCTGCGTGCCGTGCATCAGGTCGGCATAACTGCGCCGATTGATGAGGGCCAGCACCCGGCTTGCGCCCATGCGCTTGGCCAGCAGGCAGGACATGATGTTGTCCTCGTCGTCGTCGGTGAGCGCGAGGAACAGGTCCACCTCCTCGATGCCTTCGTCACCCAGCAGGTCTTCGTCGGTGGTGTCGCCCTGCAGCACCAGCACCTCAGGCGGCAGGGCTGATGCCAGCTCCACGCAGCGGTCCGCATGGTCCTCGATGATCTTGATGTGAAAACGCCCGCCCGCCTGGCTGAGCTGCCGCGCCAGCCGCAGACCCAGCCGGCCGCCGCCCGCAATCATGATGCGGCGCACAGGCTGGAGCTGCTGGGATGCCGGACGGTGCAGAGCGGCCAGCACGTTGGCGATGTGCTCGTGCGCGGCCAGCACGAACACCTCGTCCCCCGGCTCGACGCGCGTGCGGCCGTCGCAGGCGATGAATCGGTCAGGCTCGTCGGGGAAGCGCCGGTAGATGGCCACCATGCGCATCGCCAGCTCCGGCGCACTCTCGCGCAGCGCGCCGATGGAGTGCCCCACCATCGGAGCCCCCGCACGCGCCCGCACCGACACCAGGCATGCGCGGCCTCCGGCAAATTCGCGCACCTGCATGGCCTCGGGGTACTCGATGAGCTTGCCGATGTAGCGGGTCAGCGATTCTTCGGGGCAGATGATGCGGTCCACCGCAAACCCCTCGGGGCCAACCAGCCGCTCATGGGCCTCGAAGCCTGTGGTCCGCACCCGCGCAATGCGCTTGGGGATGTTGAACAGCAGCTGCGCGATCTTGCAGCACACCAGGTTGGTCTCGTCCTGCGCGGCGCAGGCAATCAGCAGGTCGGTGTCCTCGGCCCCCGCCTCGGCCAGCACGGCAGGCTCGATGCCGTTGCCCACCACCCCGCGCAGATCAAACCGCGACTCCAGGTCGCGCAGGCGCGCGGCGTCGGTGTCGATGACGGTGATGTCGTTGCGCTCGGACACCAGGCTGTCTGCCACGCTCTGGCCCACGCGGCCGGCGCCGAGGATGATGATTTTCATATGAAATAAGCCGCAAGCGCTAGTCGAACATGCACCAGCAGCTATCGTTTCAGAAGCACATCAGGCCCGCACCTCACCTTCGCCCAGCACCACGTACTTGAGCGAAGTGAGGCCTTCGATGCCCACCGGGCCCCGCGCATGGAACTTGTCGGTGCTGATGCCGATTTCAGCGCCCAGGCCGTACTCGAAACCGTCGGCAAACCGCGTGCTGGCGTTCACCATCACGCTGGCCGAATCCACCTCGCGCAGGAACTGCTGGGCATGCATGTGGTCGCGCGTCAGGATGGCATCGGTGTGGTGGCTGGAATAGCGGTTGATGTGGGCGATGGCTTCATCCACCCCCGCCACGATCTTCACGCTGATGATCGGGGCCAGGTATTCCTCGCTCCAGTCCTGCTCCGTAGCGGCGACCAATTTGGCACCCGCCACCGATTGCAGAATCGCCAGCGACTCGGGGCAGCCGCGCATCTCCACGCCCTTGGCGGCATACACCGCGCCGATCTGGGGCAAAAATGCTGCCGCCACGCCACGCGCCACCAAGAGCCCCTCGCTCGCGTTGCAGGGGCTGTACTTGTTGGTCTTGGCGTTGTCAGCCACCTTGACGGCCATGGCGATGTCGCAGGGGTCGTCCACATAGGTGTGGCAGTTGCCATCCAGGTGCTTGATCACGGGCACCTTGGCATCGCGGCTGATGCGCTCGATCAGGCCCTTGCCGCCGCGCGGGATGATCACGTCCACAAACTGCGGCATCGTGATGAGCTGGCCCACGGCCTCACGGTCGGTGGTCTGCACCAATTGCACCGCGTCTTGCGGTAGGCCGGCCTCGGCCAGCGCCTGCTGCACGATCTTGGCCAGTGCCTTGTTTGAATCAATCGCCTCGGAGCCGCCACGCAAGATGCAGGCGTTGCCGCTCTTGATCGACAACGACGCGGCTTCGATGGTCACGTTGGGACGGCTCTCGTAAATCATGCCGAACACGCCAATCGGCACGCGCATCTGCCCCACCCGAATGCCGCTGGGCTGCTGCTTCATGCCGAGGACCTCGCCAATGATGTCGGGCATGGCGGCCAGCTGCTCGCAGCCCTCGGCGCAGGTCTCCAGCACCTTGGGGGTAAGCTTGAGCCGGTCCACCATCGGGCCCGCCAGCCCATTGGCCACGGCGCGCTCCAGGTCTTTGGCGTTGTCGACCTGCAGCGCAGCCACGTTCTCGCGCAGCAACCGGGCCAGCGCCTTGAGCGCTTTGTTTTTGATAGCTGCTGGCGCTTTGGCCATCAGCGCAGAGGCCGTTTTTGCCTGGAGACCGAGGGAGTGCGTGTATTCAGCGACGTTGAGGGCGTTCATCCGGCGATTTTGCCGCACTTGGTATCGGCCCGGTGGGCGCGGGCCCATGGCTGCTTTACCCTCGGGCGTATCCCCCATCCTGGCCCCGCCCGGCTACGCCATGACCGACACCGCCCACACCCAGCTCACCACCTTCACCCAGGCCCTGCAAGCCTTTGAACGCGGCGACCACACCGCCGCCACCCTGAGCACCCTGGCCCGCGAGCAAACCACCCTGCTGGCCGCCCTGCCCCCGCGCTACAGCGATGTGCTGCTGAACCTGCTGGACCGGCTGGAATCGAGCGCGCTGTTTTCGGAAGAAAGCTGCTCGTTCAGCCAAAAGGATCTGGTGGCGAACCTGGCGATGTGGGCTGAAAAAGCACAGGGCACATTGAACGCTGGCTGACCACTCCGGGGCCGAGCAACGCGACGGCCCGAGTGGCTGTTCGTTTCCCATCCCCTCTGTATGCGCCGAGGAGCGCAGCGGCCAGCGGGTCAGGGCTCGCGACTGTCTGAGCGCAGCGAGTTTGAGCGAGACCCCGCTGGACGCGAGCACCGCAGGTTGCCCGAAGCGAAGCGCAGGGACGCAGACAGTGGGGTCGCCTTTCTTTTGGGTACTTTTCTTTGGCGAAGCAAAGAAAAGTACCTCGCCCGCCGGGGCGACAACCCGGCTCCCGCCGTGCGCACA
>NZ_QAIM01000201.1:3853-12193 GCF_003061035.1 Acidovorax sp. HMWF018 | reverse complement strand
CGCATCCCCTGTACCCCATACCCCAAGGAGTTTCCCCATGAGCCTTCAGACCGCTACCGACAAAGTGACCCACGGTGTTCGCAACCTGGCCGATGACGTGCTGCAAAGCGCGCAGGACGCAGTGCAGACCACCCGGGCTGCCGCTGACCAGTCGCTGGACAAGGCCGAAGAAAGCGTGCGCGCCCTGCGCCGCCAGACCGACCCGGCGATTGATGACCTGGCAGCCCGTGCACAGGACCTGGCCGCTCGCAGCATCGACTACTGCGCCGAGACCAGCGCGCGTGCACGCCGTCAGATCCAGCAGGCAGCCGAAGTCACCGGCAAGTATGTGGCCGAGCAGCCCGGCAAGTCGCTGGTCATCGCCGCCGCATCGGGGGCTTTGCTGGCCACCGTGGCGATGTGGATGTCCCGCCGGCGCAATGCATACTGAGGGCTAGCACACCGGTGTTTGCACGCCGGTGCCTTGCCCGCAGCGCCTGGCTATGCGCCAGCGCTGTCCTTTTTCCCACAGTCCGCCGGTCGCGGAGGGTGCAACAGACCGGTGGACTGAACATGTCCCAGCACCCGCGTTCCCAACCATTCTTGAACAAGGAAAACACCATGAAATACGCACGTGCCCTCGCTTTTGCCGCAGTTGCCGGTATCACCATCGTCACAGCCACCGGTTGCTCGGTGGCCCGCGAACAGCAAACAGTTGGCTCCTATGTGGATGACGCTGGCATCACCACCGCCGTGAAGGCCAAGATGGCCGAAGACAAGAACGTGTCTGCCACCTCCATCAGCGTGGAAACGCTCAATGGCACGGTGCAGCTGTCGGGCTTTGCCAAGTCGCAGGCTGAAAAGAACCAGGCCGAAAACATTGCGCGCAACACCAAGCATGTGCGCGAAGTGCGCAACAGCATCGTTGTGCGGCCCTGACCGGTAGGGCTGACGCCCTGCACCCGGGGCCCCACGCCCCTGGCGCAGTGGCTTCGATCCTGAAGCAGGCTCCGGGCATGTCCCGGGGCCTGCTTTTTTCATGGGCCCACCTTGGCGCTGCAAAAGGGGGCCGTGCGTTGTTCCTCCTCACTGCTCCGGTCCACGGGGTATAAGCTCCACACCATGCGGGTATTCAATTGCGACCATTGCGGTCATCTGGTGTTTTTCGATAGCGTGCAGTGCCTGCATTGCGGCAGTGCGCTGGCCTTCTTGCCCGATGTGCTGACCATGGCTGCCCTGGCCCCTGCACCGCAGGACGGTGCCGACCTGTGGCGCCGCCAAGGGGGGCAGGGCAGTGCCCACTACAGCGGGCGCCTGTACCGCATGTGCCGCAACCACACGGACCACCAAGCCTGCAACTTTGCGATACCCGCCAACGACTTTGCAGAGCTGTGTGTGTCGTGCCGCCAGACCCGGGTGATGCCCGACCTGTCCGAGCCCGCCAACATGGGGCGCTGGATGCAGATCGAAGCGGCCAAGCGGCGGCTGTTCTACAGCCTGGCCCGCCTGGGCCTGGAGCCGGCGCCCGGGCGTACCGGTCCGGTGTTCGAGTTTTTGGCCGAGGTGCCGGGCGGACCGCCCGTGCTGACGGGCCACCACAGTGGGACCATCACGCTCAACGTGGCCGAGGCGGACGACGACGAACGCGCGCGCCGCCGCATCGCGCTGGGTGAGCCCTACCGCACTCTGATCGGTCACCTGCGCCATGAGTCCGGCCACTTCTATTGGGACCAGCTGGTGCGCGACGGCGGGCGGCTGGACGACTTCAGACAGATGTTTGGTGACGAGCGCCAGGACTACGCAGCGGCGCTGGAGGCGCACTACGCCAAGGGCAACGAGGGCAGTGACTGGGCCAACCACCATGTGAGTGCCTATGCCGCCGCCCACCCCTGGGAAGACTGGGCTGAAACCTGGGCCCACTACCTGCACATGATCGACCTGCTGGAAACCTCGGCCAGCTATGCCACCGAGGTCACCATTCCCGGTATCTATGGCGCGCAGCGCAGCAGCGCCATCGATCCCTTTGCCAGCCCGGCGCCCGACTTTCAGTCCATGGTGCAACACCTGGTGCCGCTGACGCTGCTGCTCAACAGCCTTACGCGCAGCCTGGGTCAACCTGATGCCTACCCGTTCGCGCTGGCGGGTGAGGTGCTGGCCAAGCTGCGCTTTGTGCACGACATGGTGCGTGCAGCGGCCGCGCGTCCTGCCCCTGTGGCCACCATGGCACCCATGCCGCCACCCTCGCCGGCTGCGAATCAAGGTATCAAAAAGAATAGCAAAACAGCCAATAAAGACCGGAGCTAGAGAGCGATTCGGCCGAAATATTGACGGTGGCTGTCGGCCGGGCATGAAAACGGCCTGGAACTTGCTTGAGGGCTTGCAGGAGATTGGCTCTCATGCAGAAGTTCGACGAGATGGTTACCCGGCTGCCCCTGGCCGGCCTGGGCGGTGCGGCAGGCTGGGCGGGCAGTGATGTACGGCCCCACTATGCGCGGTTTGCCCAGTGGCTGGCGCGCCAGAGTGCCGAATCCATGCAGGCGCGGCGCGCCGAGGCCGAGGTCATCTTCCGGCGCGTGGGCATCACCTTCGCCGTCTACGGCGCCAAGGACGAGGACGGCGCGGGCACCGAGCGGCTCATCCCCTTCGACCTGATCCCCCGCATCATTCCGCAGCAGGAATGGGCGCACATGCAGCGGGGCCTGGTGCAGCGGGTCACGGCGCTCAATCGCTTCATCCACGACGTGTACCACGGCCAGGACATCCTGCGCGCAGGCATCGTGCCTGCCGAGCAGATCCTGCGCAACGCCCAGTTCCGGCCGGAGATGGTCGGCGTTCATGTGCCCCTCGATATCTACTCCCACATCAGCGGCATCGACATCGTGCGGGCACCGGATGCGGCAGGCGAGGGCGTGTACTACGTGCTGGAAGACAACCTGCGCGTGCCCAGCGGCGTGAGCTACATGCTCGAAGACCGCAAGATGATGATGCGGCTGTTCCCCGAACTGTTCGCGCAGCACCATGTGGCACCGGTGGCGCATTACCCGGACTTGCTGCTGGACACCCTGCGCGCCAGCGCCCCGGCCGGCGCGGCCGACCCGACCGTGGTGGTGCTGACCCCCGGCATGTACAACAGCGCCTATTTCGAGCACGCCTTCCTCGCGCAGCAGATGGGCGTGGAGCTGGTCGAGGGACAGGACCTCGTGGTCAAGGACCAGTTTGTGTACATGCGCACCACGCGCGGGCTGCAGCGGGTGGACGTGATTTACCGCCGGGTGGATGACGACTTCCTCGATCCCGATGTCTTCCGCCCCACCTCCACCCTGGGTTGTGCGGGGCTCATGTCCGCCTACCGGGCCGGCAATGTCGCCATCTGCAACGCCGTGGGCACGGGCGTGGCGGACGACAAGTCCATCTACCCCTATGTGCCGGACATGATCCGCTTCTACCTCGGTGAGGAGCCCATCCTGCAGAACGTGCCCACCTGGATGTGCCGCAAGCCGGACGACCTGCGGTACGTGCTGGACCACCTGCATGAACTGGTGGTGAAGGAGGTGCATGGCGCGGGCGGCTACGGCATGCTGATTGGCCCCGCGGCCACCCGGGCCGAGATCGAGGCCTTCCGCGCCGCAGTCATCGCCAAGCCCGACGGCTACATCGCCCAGCCCACGCTGAGCCTCTCCAGCTGCCCCACTTATGTGGACAGCGGCATTGCGCCCCGCCACATCGACCTGCGGCCCTTTGTGCTCAGCGGCCAGAAGGTGCAGATGGTGGCAGGCGGCCTCACGCGCGTGGCGCTCAAGGAGGGGTCGCTGGTGGTCAATTCGTCGCAGGGCGGTGGCACCAAGGACACCTGGGTGCTGGGCGATCAGCCTGCGGCAGCGCAGGCCTCGTCCCTGTCCACGCAAACACAAAGCCAAGGGAGGGAATGACCATGCTGAGCCGTACTGCCGATCATTTGTTCTGGATGGCCCGTTATACCGAGCGCGCGGAGAACACGGCCCGGATGCTAGACGTCAACTACCAGAGCGCGTTGCTGCCCCAATCGACCGAGGTGGCCACCCTGGGCTGGCAGGGCTTGCTGTCCATCAGCGAGCTGCTGCCTGCCTACATCGCCCAGCATGGCGAGGTGACGCCCGCCAAGGTGCTCGACTTCATGGTCAAGGACCCGTCTAACCCGTCGTCCATCGTGGCCTGCCTGCAGGCTGCGCGCGAGAACGCGCGGGCCGTGCGCGGTGCGCTCAACACCGAGGCCTGGGAGATCCAGAACCAGACCTGGCTCGAAGTGAATCGCCTGATCGCCAGCGGTGCACTGGAGAAGGACCCGGCGCGATTCTTCGAATGGGTGAAGTTCCGCTCGCACCTCTCGCGGGGTGTGACGGTGGGCACCATGCTGCAGGACGAGGCGCTGCACTTCATGCGCCTGGGCACCTTTCTGGAGCGGGCCGACAACACGGCGCGGCTGCTGGATGTGAAGTTTCACGCGGTGCAGAGCGACTTCATGGGCGCGGCCACGGCGCAGGACCAAGACTACGACTTCTACCACTGGAGCGCCATCTTGCTCAGCGTGTCGGGCTTCGAGACCTACCGCAAGGTGTACCGCGACGTGATCACACCCGAACGTGTGGCCGAGCTGCTGATCCTGCGGGCTGACATGCCCCGCTCACTACACGCTTGCATGAAAGAGGTGCTGGGCAACCTCGACATGCTGGGCAGCGGCCAGTCGGCCGAGACCCAGCGGCACGCGGGGCGGCTGCTGGCACACCTCAAGTTCGCACGCATCGATGAAATCCTGACCCATGGACTGCATGCCTACCTCACCCAGTTCCTGGAGCGGGTGAACGACCTGGGTGCGCGGATCAGCCGGGACTTCCTGGTGCCTGCGGCGGTGTGAGGGGTGTATCTGGCGCGTCTGGCGCAGCGGCCATAGCGGCCGTAGCGGCTGGCACCGGCTCCACCGTCACGCCCACCTGCAGCACATGGTGGTCGCCGCCGTGGATCACGCCGCGCAGCGGCGACACATCCGAAAAATCGCGGCCGATGGCCAGGGTCACATAGTCCTCGCCCGCCGCGCGGTCGTTGGTGGGGTCCAGGTCAAACCAGGTGTTGTCGTCTGATGCGCCCTCACTTTCGTCGGCTGCCGGTGACCACACCGACACCCAGGCGTGCGATGCATCGGCCCCCACCAGCCGGGGTTGCCCGGGCGGGGGCTCGGTCAGCAGGTAGCCGCTCACATACCGCGCCGCCAGTCCCAGGCTGCGCAGGCAGCCGATCATCACGTGGGCAAAGTCCTGGCACACGCCCCGGCGCAGCCGCAGCGATTCGAGCGCGGGCGTGCCCGCGTCGGTGGCGTTGGATGTGTAGGCAAAGTCGGCATGGATGCGCGACATCAGGTGGCGGGCGGCCTGCATCAGCGGGCGGCCGGGTGCAAAGCTCTCGGCGGCATAGGCCACAAAGTCGGCATGCCGGGGAATGTAGGGCGAGGCAAAGCTGAACTCGGTGGCCGCGTGGTAGGGCTGGCCGCGCCGATAACCCAGTCGCTCGCGCACGGCCTCCCAGGGCTCGCCAGGCGGTGCGGCGGGCACGGGCAGGGTCTCCAGCAGGCTTTCGGCGCGCACCCGCAGTTGCTCGTGGGTGAAGGGCAGGCTGAAGAACGCGCGGGTGTTGCCAAACACGTCCTGCACCATGTTGCACTGTGTTGGGGCGGGGTCCACCTGCAGGCTGTGGGTCAGCACGCGCTGCACCACACCGGTGCGCGGGCGCAGATGGGCCATGTGCTGGGCGTTTTGCACCGCCGGGCTGTAGTGGTACACCGTTTCGTGGATGACGCGCAGCTTCATGGTCAAGCTCCTACGCTGTGCCGAAGTGCATCCGCCGAATGCGTGAAGTAGCGCGTGGCCAGCACATCCGACAAGCCCGTCACGCCCCGCACACACCGGCCCAGATATTCCTCCAGAGCGGCATGGCGGCCTTCGGCGTCCTGTGCGCACAGGGCCACCAGCGACAGGTCGGACGCCTCAGGGATGCCCGTGGCGGCGGATTCGCCGGGCGTACCGGCGGCCGCTTCGATCTTGGCAATGCGCCCGCGCAACGTCTGTGCGACCCAGGCCAGCGACCGGGGGTTGTCGCGGTCGATCACCAGCAGGTCCAGCAGGGCGGGCATGTCGCGCCGCTGCTGGTACTGCGCGTGGAAGGTGATGGTGCTGTCAAACAGCGCCACCATGGCCTCGAAGCCGCCCTCATCGTGCACGGCGCCGGTCTGCAGGCCACTTTCCAGCGCCGAGGCCAGAAAGCCCAGGCGCTCCAGGTGGCGCCCGATGGACAGCAGGCGCCAGCCGTCGTCGCGGGTCATGCGGTCGGTCTGCTGGCCCGTCATGGCTGCGGTGTGGCCACTCAGCACTTCCAGCTGGCGCAGCGCGTCCAGCGGCGAATAGTCACCGTCGTCTTCGGCCCCGGTGCGGGGCGCAAAAAACTCCGCCTCGGCGCGCACGATGAGGTTCCAGTGTTCCTGCGACAAACGGTCGCGCACGGCCGATGCGGCGCCCAAGATACCGCGCAGGTTGAAGCCCACGCTGGTCACCTGCGCGGGCTGCGTCAGCCCGGCGATCAGTGAGCGCTCGAACACGCGCCGTGCCTGCCCGGCCGCAGGCACGGTCGGCAGCACGAGCCCCTGGCTCACGCCCATGGCGCTCAGCCAGGTCAGCAGCGGCTGCGAGGTCTGGTCCTCGCCATTGAGGCATTGCAGCGTGATGCGCGCCAGGCGCGTGACGTTCTCGGTGCGTTCGGTGTAGCGGCCCAGCCAGAACAGGTTTTCGGCCGCGCGGCTGGTCACCTGGCGGCTGCGGTGCACCACGGCGGGCGCGGCCTGGTTGTGGGCCAGCAGCGTGGTGGTGTCCACGGGGCCATCGGTCTGCACCCACACATCGGCACTGCTGCCGCCGCGCTGCATGGATGTGATGCCGCTGTCGCCCTGGGCCAGGCGGGCCAGCCCGCCCGGCAGCACGCGCCACGAGCCGGGGCCGTCGCACACCGCAAACACGCGCAGCATCACCGAGCGGGGGGCGATGGGGCCACCGTCCTGGCCCGCACCCTCTGCGGCGTCACTGCGCCAGGTGGGCATTTGCGACAGCGGCAGGTGGGCCTGCACGGTGTATTCGTCGCCCTGGGCTTCGATGCGTGCGGACCACTGCGCCAGGTCTTGCGCCGACAGCGCACCGCCCAGCACGGGCACGCGCTGCGCCATGGGCCAGGTGGGGCGGATTACGCTGTGCGCGAGCTGCGGCAGCACCGCCTGCATGGCCGAGCGCTCGCCACACCACCAGGTGGGCAGCGACGGCAGGGCCAGCTCTTCGCCCAGCAGGTGGCGCGACAGCGCGGGCATGAAGCCCAGCAGCGCCGACGATTCGAGGAACGCCGAGCCCGGCGCATTGGCCACGAGCACATTGCCCGCGCGGATGGCCTGCAGCAGGCCTGGTACGCCCAGGCGCGAGTCGCTGCGCAGCTCCAGTGGGTCCAGAAACTCGTCGTCCAGGCGCTTGAGGATGCCGTGCACCGGCTGCAGGCCGTGCAGCGTCTTGAGGTACAGGCGTGCGTCGCGCACCGTGAGGTCGTTGCCCTCCACCAGCGTCAGACCCAGGTAGCGCGCCAGGTACGCGTGCTCAAAGTAGGTCTCGTTGTAGGGGCCGGGCGTGAGCAGCACGATGCGCGCATCCGCCCCCGCCGGGCTCATCTGCCGCAGCCCGTCGAGCAGTGCGCGGTAGGTGGCGGCCAGGCGCTGCACATGCATCTGGCTGAACGCCTCGGGGAACAGGCGCGAGATGAGCAGTCGGTTCTCCAGCAAATATCCCAGGCCTGAGGGCGCCTGCGTGCGCTGCGTCACCACCCACCAGTCGCCCTGCGCATCACGCGCCATGTCGAACGCCGCGATGTGCAAATGGGTGCCGCCCACGGGCTGCACGCCATGCATGGCGCGCAGGTAGCCCGGGTGGCCCTGCACCAGCGCGCTGGGCAGCAGGCCTTTGCGCAGCAGCTCCTGCGGGCCATACACATCGGCCATCACGCGGTTGAGCAGGCGCGCGCGCTGCAGCACGCCGCGCTCGATGTGTGCCCAGTCGCCCTGCGAAAGGATCAGCGGGAACAGATCCACCGACCAGGGCCGCTGCGGGCCGTCGGCGTCGGCATAGACGTTGTAGGTGATGCCGTTGTCGCGCACCTGGCGCTGCAGGCTTTGCATGCGCCGGTCCAGGTCCTGGAAGCCCTCGGGCCCCAATTGATCAAAGAATTGGCCCCAGGCGCTAGTGATATCTGGCTTGTTTGCTATTGATTTGGGAGTGGCTGGTGCAGTGGCAGCGCCGGGGGCGTCCG
>NZ_QAIM01000201.1:0-3843 GCF_003061035.1 Acidovorax sp. HMWF018 | reverse complement strand
CCCCGCAACTCGTCAAAATGCCCGGCCGCCGCAGCAGGCGCCAGTGCAGCCGCCAACTGGGCTGCGCTGTCAGAAGGGTCGGGGGTGGGGAGGCTGTCGTTGAGGTGGTTCACTGCGCTCGATTTTCGGGCATTTGGTCGACAACACTCTGCGGGTAACCCGCACCGTCGAAACTGGCGGGGCCGATGCCAGCGACGCCAAGCAAGGGCTGCCCCGCAGCAAGGGCGTCGTCCCCCTGGGGGCAAGGCGCGCAGCGACGCAGGGGGGCTTCTCTACCTCCGCATCTTGCGCCGCAGGTCCAGCGTGAACGGAAACTCCCGGCTGCCCGGCAGTTCAATGGTCGCAGGCGGCACCGCCAGCCTGCCTGGTGTGTGCCCCATGCGCGAGAAGCGCGCCAGGCGGCGGCTTTCGGCCTCGTACGCGTTGACCGGGAAGGTGTCGTAGTTGCGCCCACCCGGGTGCGCCACGTGGTACTGGCAGCCGCCGAGCGAGCGGTTCATCCAGGTGTCCACGATGTCGAACGTGAGCGGCGCATGGGCGCCAATGGTCGGGTGCAGGGCCGAGGGCGGGTTCCAGGCCTTGTAGCGCACACCGGCCACAAACTCGCCAGTCGTGCCGGTGCTTTGCAGCGGCAGCGGCTGGCCGTTGACTGTGACCACATGGCGGCTTTCGTTCATGCCGGTCACGCGCACCTCGATGCGCTCCAGCGACGAATCCACATAGCGCACGGTGCCCCCGGCGGAGCCTTCTTCGCCCATCACATGCCAGGGCTCCAGCGCGTTGCGCAGGGTCAGCTCCACGCCCATCGATTTCACCGTGCCGACCATGGGGAAGCGGAACTCGAACTGCGGTGCAAACCAGGCCGCGTCAAACGCGTAGCCTGCGGCGTTCATCTCGGCCACGACGTCGTGCATGTCCTGCTGGATGAAGGTCGGCAGCATCCAGCGGTCGTGCAGCTCGGTGCCCCAGCGGGCGGCGGGCGCGCGGTAGGGCGTCTTCCAGAAGCGGGCGATCAGGGCGCGCAGCAGCAGCTGCTGCACCACGCTCATGTGGGCGTGGGGCGGCATCTCGAACGCGCGCAGCTCCAGCAGGCCCAGGCGGCCGGTGCTGCTGTCGGGCGAGAACATCTTGTCGATGGAAAACTCGCTGCGGTGGGTGTTGCCCGTCACGTCCACCAGGATGTTGCGCAGCGTGCGGTCCACCAGCCAGGGCGGCATGTCCTGGCCATAGGTTGCGCGGTTGGTTTCGATCTCGCGCAGTGCGATCTCCAGCTCATACAGCTGGTCGTTGCGCGCCTCGTCCACGCGTGGCGACTGGCTGGTGGGTCCGATGAACAGGCCGCTGAACAGATAGCTCAGGCTGGGGTGGTTGTGCCAGTACAGCAGCAGGCTGGCCAGCAACTCGGGCTTGCGCAAGAACGGCGAGTCGGCCGGTGTGGCGCCGCCCATCACAAAGTGGTTGCCGCCACCGGTGCCGGTGTGGCGGCCATCGGTCATGAACTTCTCGGCCGACAGGCGCGTCTCCCACGCGGCCTGGTACAGAAACTCGGTGTGCTGCACCAGCTCCTTCCAATGGCTGGCGGGGTGGATGTTCACCTCGATCACGCCCGGGTCGGGCGTGACTGCCAGCACCTTCAGGCGTGCGTCGCGCGGCGGCGGGTAGCCTTCCAGCACGATCTTCATGCCCAGCTCTTCGGCCGTGGCTTCGATGGCGGCCAGCAGGTCCAGGTAATCATGGAGGCGCGACAGCGGCGGCATGAAGACATAGAGCACGCCGTACTTTTCGCCCACCTTCTCGGCCTTGGGGCCGCTGGCGCGGCGTGGGTCGCGCACTTCCACGCACAGCGCCGTGCGCGACAGGCCTGCGGCCGACTGGAACTTGCCGGGTGGCTGCACGCCCGCATGCGGGTCGGGCTGACCGGACAGGCGCGCGTTATCACCACCCGCAGTGCTCTGCGTTACGCGCCGTGCCTCGCCAGGAGCGGTGGCGCCTGCCAGGTAGGGCAGGTCGCGGTCGCCAGTGACCGGGCCGGATGGCACTGAATACCGCGCCCGCAGCGTGGTGGCAGCGGCCAGCGGGCTCTGGGGCGCGGTCGGGTCTTGCGGGATCAGGTGCTCGGTGTCTGATGCCTTCACCCAGGGCAGGGCGTCCAGCGGCAGGCGGTAGCCCATGGGCGAATCGCCGGGGATGAGCAGCATGCGGTCGTCGCGGAAGAACCACGGCCCCGTGCTCCACACGCTGCCCGCCAGCGTACCAGCGCCTTCGCCTGCCTGCAGCGGCAGCACGTAGCCCACCACGCTGTCGAGTTTTTGCTCGAACACGCGGCGCAGGCGTGCGCGCTCCAGCTCATCGTCCAGACGTGCGTCAAACGGGTCCACGTTGACCGGCAGGCGCCGCTCGCGCCACAGGTAGTAGAAGGTGTCCTCATAACCGGGCTGGATGTAGCGGTCCGTCACGCCCAGCTTGCGCGTGAGGTGGCGCACAAAACGCTCGGCGTCGGCGCTGGTGTAGTGCGAGGGGTTGCGTTCGTCGGCAAACAGCGCGGGGTTCTGCCACGCGGGCTGGCCGTCGGCGCGCCAGCAGATCGACAGTGCCCAGCGCGGCAGCTGCTCGCCCGGGTACCACTTGCCCTGGCCAAAATGCAGAAAGCCGCCCTGTCCATATTCGGCACGCAGCTTGTGCGTGAGTTCGGTGGCAAAGCCGCGTTTGGTGGGGCCTAGCGCGTCGGTGTTCCACTCGGGCGCGTCGCGGTCGCCCACGGCCACAAAGGTGGGCTCGCCGCCCATCGTCAGCCGCACGTCGCCCGCCACCAGGTCGGCGTCCACCTGCTCGCCCAGCGCCAGCACAGCCTGCCACTGGTCTTCGGTGTAGGGCTTGGTCACGCGGGGCGATTCGTAGATGCGCGTCACGCGCATTTCATGGCTGAACTCCACCTCGGCCTTGTCCACGCCGCCTTCAATCGGCGCGGCGCCCGAGGGCTGGGGTGTGCAAGCGAGCGGGATGTGGCCCTCGCCCGCCATCAGGCCGCTGGTGGCATCCAGGCCGATCCAGCCCGCGCCGGGCAGGTAGACCTCGCACCAGGCGTGCAGGTCGGTGAAGTCGTGGTCGGTGCCGCTGGGGCCATCGAGCGCCTTCACATCGGGGGTGAGCTGGATCAGGTAGCCCGACACAAACCGCGCCGCCAGCCCCAGGTGGCGCAGCAGCTGCACCAGCAGCCAGCCGGAGTCGCGGCACGAGCCGCTGGCTTTTTGCAGCGTCTCCTCGGGCGTCTGCACGCCGGGCTCCAGGCGGATCAGGTAGCGGATGTCCTGCGATACCTGCTGGTTGAGCTTGACCAGGAAATCGATGGTGCGCTGCTTGCTGCGGTCCACCTTGTCCAGATAGGCCTGCACCAGCGGTGTCATCGGGTCGGTGGCCAGGTAGGGCGCCAGCTCCTGCTGCACATCGCTGCTGTACTTGAACGGGATGTTCTCGGCCTCGGGCTCCAGGAAGAAGTCGAAGGGGTTGTACACCGCCATTTCCACCACCAGGTCCACCGTGACCTTGAACTCGCGCGTCTTCTCGGGGAAGACCAGCCGCGCCTGGTAGTTGGCAAACGGGTCCTGCTGCCAGTTGATGAAGTGCTGCGCAGGCTCGACCTTGAGCGAATACGAAATGACGTTGCTGCGGCAGTGGGGCGCTGGCCGCAATCGGATGGTCTGTGGCCCGAGGCCTACCAGCCGGTCGTATTGGTAATGCGTGACGTGGTGGAGCGCGGCGTGGATGGGCATATGCAGGCCATGCTAGCAAGTCCCGAGCCATCGCGGGCAACTATTCCGGGGGCGGTGACAAGCGGTCATCGGC
>NZ_QAIM01000200.1:0-2373 GCF_003061035.1 Acidovorax sp. HMWF018 | reverse complement strand
TTTTTGCTGACTATGGTCGCCGCATCATGCCTGCCAGTGCGGGCCGCACGACCATGTGTCCCACCGAACTGGGGTATGACGCCAATGTTGCACCCAGCTTGCGGCTATTGCCCATTGAGACTCGACTTCAGATGCAGAGCCTAGCGGAGTGGCGGGTCAAAACCGACCGTTGGCAGGAGATCCCGCTGGATGTTGGCAACGCCGACCAGATTGCCAAAGCACTGGAAAAAGTGGCGGAGGTTCGCAAGGTCAGTCTGGACAATGCGCGTGCGCTGGGTTTCTGGCATGACGATCTGACAGATGAAAACCCTGTGCCTGACGCGCAGGGCTTGGTAGAGGTGCCCATGTGGCGCCACGCCATCATCAATATCCCCCATCCGCTCTTGAAGCAGGGTTTGGTGATTCTGGATACGCCTGGCCTGAACGCAGTGGGTGCAGAGCCCGAGCTGACGGTCAACCTCATCCCCCAGGCGCATGCAGTGGTGTTCATCCTGAGTGCCGACACCGGCGTGACGCGCTCGGACCTGTCGATCTGGCGCGAGCACCTGGCCATCTCTCCCGAGAGCATGGAAGCGCGTTTGGTGGTGCTGAACAAGATCGACACCCTTTGGGATACGCTCAACAGCGCCGAGCAGGTCCAGGCGCAGATGGAGCGGCAGTGCGCGACCTCGGCTGAGATGCTCGGCGTGTCTCTAGACCGTGTGGTGCCTGTGTCTGCGCAAAAAGGCCTGGTGGCCAAGATCACTGCGGACGACGTTCTGCTGGAAACCAGTGGACTGCCAGCGTTGGAAGAGGCCCTTGCCAAAGGCATCATGGGCAGACGACAGTCCATACTGCGCGCTGCGGTAGCGGCAGGGGTGGCGAGCCTGCGTACAGAAACGTCGCGGGTCATCAATATCCGACGCCGCGACCTCGATGACCAAATGGCCGAGTTGCGCAGTCTCCGGGGCAAGAACGCATCGGTGATCGAATCCATGCGCCATCGCATTGAGCAGGAGCAGCGTGAGTTTGATCTCAGCACTGCCAAGATCCAGGCGGTGCGTGCGGTTCACCTCAAGTTGCTGCGTGACGTTTTTCAGCAGTTGGGCGCCAAGGCGCTCAAAGCAGAGCTGGCCGAGCTGGCCCAGACATTGCAGCAAAAGGGGCTCAAGTTGGGCGTGAAGAAAATATACGTCCAGACCTTTGACAAACTGCGCGGCACCTTGGACAAGGCGCAAGCCTCTGGTACCGAGATTCAGGCCATGCTCAGCGGGACCTTCAGGCAGCTCAATGCAGAGTTCGGTTTTTCTTTGCAGGTGCCCACGCCGCCGCAGCTTGAACACTTTGCGCAAGACCTGCACCAGATCGAGCAGAGTCATTTGCAGTACCTGGGTATGGGCAATGCTCTCAAGTTGGCGCAACCCGAGTTTGCGGAGCGCCTGGTGCGCGCGCTGGCCATGCGTTTGCGCACGGTGTACGAGTCAGCGGCCAATGATCTGGAACTGTGGAGCAAATCAGCCACTGCGCAATTGGACGCACAGCTGCGAGAACGGCGTCGCAGCTTTGCTCGCCGCATGGAGGCCGTAGACCGCATACAACAGGCTGCCAGCGGCTTGGTGGAGCGCATCTCGGAGATCGAGGCTGGCGAGGAGGAACTCGGCCAGTTGGAGAACAAGTTGCATGAGCTGACTTCCAAGTTGGTGGCTCTGCCAGGGGCTGCACCGGCATTGACTGACGCGCATCCGGTTTCCGCATGAGTGCTGAATCCCGGGAGGGTGTGGCCGCGCGGGTAGTCGCTTGGCAAGCTGTACATGGGCGCAACCATCTGCCCTGGCAACAGACCCGCGATCCATACCGGGTTTGGCTGTCGGAGATCATGTTGCAGCAGACCCAGGTCACCACTGTGCTGGACTACTACGCCCGCTTTTTGGGCCGATTTCCTGATGTGAGCGCCCTCGCGTCAGCCCCTCAAGATGAGGTCCTGGGCTTGTGGAGTGGTTTGGGCTACTACAGTCGTGCACGCAATCTCCATCGCTGCGCTCAGCAGATCATGACTGACCATGGTGGCGCCTTCCCGCGAACGGCGTCGCTGTTGGCGTCTTTGCCGGGCATTGGGCGTTCAACCGCAGGCGCCATTGCCGCGTTTTGTTTTTCAGAGCGCGTGCCCATTCTGGATGCCAACGTGCGGCGGGTGCTCACGCGCCTGCTGGGCTTTTGCCAAGATCTGGCTTCTGCCAAAAACGAACGCCTTCTATGGGAGCATGCCGAAGCGCTGTTGCCAGTGCGCGATCTTGATGTGGCGATGCCCCGTTACACCCAGGGCCTGATGGACTTGGGGGCTTCCCTGTGCACACCCCGCTCTCCAAAATGCTCCGATTGCCCTTTGATGGGCGA
>NZ_QAIM01000199.1:6874-7181 GCF_003061035.1 Acidovorax sp. HMWF018 | reverse complement strand
CGGTTGCTCCTGCACGCGGGGGCTGGCGGCATCGAGCTGGGCCTTGTCCAGCCCGCCTGCGTGGGCGGCCAGCACCAGCGCGATCTCGGTGGGGTCGCCCAGCCATTGGATGCCCGACTGGCCCTCTTCGTTGTGGACCTGCAGCGTGGCGTCGTTGCACAGCGCGGCGGCGCACAGGGCTTCGGCATGGGCCGCACCGGGCAAGGGGTCGCCGGGCACCCAGCGCACACCGTGGGCCAGCAGCAATTCGGCATGCATGCGGTTCTGGGTCAGGGTGCCGGTCTTGTCCGAGCAGATTGTGGTGACC
>NZ_QAIM01000199.1:2276-6756 GCF_003061035.1 Acidovorax sp. HMWF018 | reverse complement strand
GGTCTCCACCGAGGGCAGGCGCCGCACCAGGGCATGCACCGCCACCATGCGGCGTGCGCCCAGGGCCAGCAGCACCGTGACCACGGCGGGCAGGGCCTCGGGGATGGCGGCCACCGCCAGGCTGATGGCGGTGAGGGCCATGAGCAGCGGCGCCTCGCCGCGCAGCACGCCCACCACAAAGATCACCGCGCAGATGCCCAGCACCGCTATCGCCAGGCGCTTGCCAAACGCCGCCAGGCGCAGTTGCAGCGGCGTGCTGCGGTCGCCGGTGTCGAGCAGCGTGGCCACCTTACCCAGCTCGGTGCGCATGCCGGTGGCCACCACCAGGCCGCGTGCGCGGCCGTGGGTGGCGGTGGTGCCCTTGAAGGCCATGTTGGTGCGGTCGCCGAGCGCGCCCACGTCGTCGGCTGCCAGGGCTTCGGTCTGCTTGGCTACCGTGACGGACTCGCCCGTGAGGGCCGATTCATCCACCTGCAACTGCGCGATCTCGATGAGCCGCAGGTCGGCCGGGATCTGGTTGCCCGCCTCCAGCAGCACGATGTCGCCGGGCACGAGCACGGTGGCAGGCACCACCTGCACGGCACCGCCGCGCAGCACGGTCGCGTGCGCCGCCGCCAGCTGGCGCAGGGCAGCCATGGCCTGGTCGGCGCGCCATGCCTGCACAAAGCCGATGACGGCATTGAGCACCACGATGACGAGGATCACCAGCGTGTCGGTGACCTCGCCCACCAGCCCCGAGATGACGGCCGCACCCAGCAGCACCAGCACCATGAAGTCCTTGAACTGGTCGGCCAGCAGGCGCCACCAGGGGCGGTCCTGCGATGCGGCCAACTCGTTGGCGCCATGGGTGGCGCTGCGGCGCAGCGCTTCGTCGGCGTGCAGGCCTGCGTCAGGGTTGACGCCATGGGCCTGGGCCACGGCGTCGGTGGGGTGCAGGTGCGGCGCGGTGGATGGGGACATGCGGCGATCAGTGAAACGGGCCGCACGCCCGCACAAGGACTTCTTCGGCGTTGCCTTAGTGCGCGACTTGCGGCCGGGCTTTGTAGAACTGGAGCGGGGCTTCTGGCACCTGGTTCAGCACCTGGCGCTTGATCTTGCCCACCACATGCATTTCACAGGGCTTGCAGTCAAAGCGCAAGGTCAGCTTTTCCTTGCCATTGATCAACATCAAGGGTTCGGCCTTGATGGTGCCCTGGACACCCGTCACGCCCTTGGCCTGTTTGGGGCACAGGCTCATGGAAAAGCGCACGCAGTGCTTGGTGATCATGAGGCTGACCTCGCCTTCCTCTTCGTGCGCCTCGTAAGCCGCGTCGATCACCTTCACACCGTGGCGCACGTAGAAGTCGTGGGCCTTGTGGTTGAACACGTTGCCCAGGAAGGAGAGCGTGTCTTCGGGGTAGGGTGTTGGGGGCTCCACCGGTGTCGCACGTGGCAGGCGGGCAAAGTTGCGGGCGCTGTTGGCTTCCAGGTCGGCCACAGCATCGCGGCGCAGGGCGTTGAGCACCGAGGCGGGCACAAACCACGGCTGCGAGAGCTGCAGCGCAATGTCATGCACCGCAAACACCGTGGCGCCAAAGCGGCCCAGTTGCTCGCGCAGGCTGGCCTCGGCCTTGGCCGCGTCAGTGGCTGGCTGGTGAGGTTGCTGCACGGATGCACAGCCCACGTTGCCGTCCTCGTCGGTCAGCATCAGGCTGAAGCCGGTGGGCGTTTCGCTCAGGTGCGCCCACAGGCCGATGCGGCGGTCACTGGACTTTTTCTCCAGCGTGCGCACCCAGTCCATGTCGCGGTTGCGGTTGACCTCGGTGCCCTTGCGCAGGTCCTTAAAGCCGTCCATCGGGTCCTTGGGGTACACGCGCCATTGGCCCACGCTGCGGGCCGACACCGATTCGGCCACATTGATGGCCATGCCCACCAGTTCCTTGTGCAGGTCGTAGTAGCACAGGCCGTCGCCGTTGTGCAGCACGGTGGCTGGGTCACTCAGTTCCAGCTCCACAAAGTCTGGGCCCAGCTTGGTCACCCAGCCGATGGCCTGGCCGGGGTTCTTGGGGGTGTCGAACGCGCCGATGTCTTCCTTGCGGCCGGTCACGAAGTAATCGGTGAACTCGCGGTTGAAGTTCTGCAGTGGGTCGGGTGTGAAGGTGAAGGTGGTGCGGCCACTGGACGAGCGCGACAGCGGCCGGCCCTGGGCCTCGCGCTCTTCGATGATCTCGTCGAGCAAGGTGCGGTAGTGGGCGGTGATGTTCTTCACGTAGCCCATGTCCTTGTAGCGCCCTTCGATCTTGAAGCTGCGCACGCCCGCATCGATGAGCGCGAGCAGGTTGTCGCTCTGGTTGTTGTCCTTCATGCTCAGCACGTGCTTGTCGTGCGCGATGAAGCGGCCCTGCGCATCGGTCACCTGGTAGGGCAGGCGGCAGGCCTGGCTGCAGTCGCCGCGGTTGGCGCTGCGGCCGGTCTGCGCATGGCTGATGTTGCACTGGCCGCTGTAGGCCACGCACAGCGCGCCGTGGATGAAGAACTCGATGTTGGCGCGCCCCGGCGCATCCACGGGCCCCAGCGCCTTGTGCACTGCGGCGATCTGCTGCACCGTCAGCTCGCGTGCCAGCACGATCTGCGACAGGCCCGCGTCCTGCAAGAAGCGTGCTTTTTCGGGCGTGCGGATATCGGTCTGGGTGCTGGCGTGCAGCTGGATGGGCGGCAGGTCGATTTCGAGCAGGCCCATGTCCTGGATGATCAATGCGTCCGCGCCCGCCTCGTACACCTGCCAGGCCATCTTGCGCGCGGCCTCCAGTTCATCGTCGCGCAGGATGGTGTTGAGCGTGATGAAGATGCGGCTGTTGAAGCGATGCGCGTGCCTGACCAGGCGCTCGATGTCCCGGATGTCGTTGCCCGCACTGGCCCGCGCGCCAAAGGCCGGGCCGCCGATGTAGACGGCATCTGCGCCGTGGTTGATGGCTTCGATGCCAATGTCTGCGTCGCGCGCAGGCGAGAGCAGTTCGAGCTGGTGGGGCAGGAGGGACATGGGGCGTGATTATCCCAGCCTGCCTGGCCGGGCGGTGGGCGCCGGACTCATTAGCCCGGTTAATGCCGGAGCAAATTACTAAGTTTGCTTAGTAATTTTGCGAAAACGAGGGTTGAGGTGGCTACGATGCGGGGTTTGTTGTGTACAAGTTCGGTGCACAACAGGATGATTTGACCGACCCAGGAGACTTTGTACCGTGCTGCGCCCCGTTTTTGCTTCTTCGCCCCTGTTCCGAATTTCTGCGCTGACCGCCCTTGCGCTGGCGGCCCATCTGGCCTCTGCCCAGGACGTACAGACCGTCAAGATCGCCCATGCGGGCCCGGTGTCGGGCGGCATTGCCCACATCGGCAAAGACACGGAAAACGGTGTGCGTCTGGCCATTGACGACCTGAACGCCCAGAACCTCGTCATCGGCGGCAAGAAGATCAAGTTTGAAATCGCGGCCGAAGACGACGCGGGCGACCCACGCCAGGCCACCGCCGTGGCCCAGAAGCTGTGCGACCAGAAGGTGGCGGGCGTGGTGGGGCACCTGCAATCGGGCACGTCCATTCCCGCCTCGGCGGTCTACGCCAAGTGCGACCTGCCGCACATCACGGCCTCGGCCTCCAACCCCGACCTGACCAAGCCAGGCCACAAGACCACCTTCCGCCTGATCGCCAACGACAACGCGCTGGGTGCTGCCCTGGCCTTGTTTGGTGCAGACCACCTCAAGCTCAAGAGCGTGGCCATCATCGACGACCGCACGGCCTATGGCCAGGGCGTGGCCTCGGTTTTCAAGGCGACGGCGCAACAAAAGGGCCTGAAAGTGGTGGCCGAGGAGTTCACCAACGACAAGGCCACCGACTTCATGGCCATCCTCACCGCCATCAAGAACAAGAAGCCCGACGCGATCTTCTACGGCGGCCTGGACGCCCAAGCTGGCCCCATGCTGCGCCAGATGGAGCAGCTGGGCCTGGGCAACGTGAAGTTCTTTGGCGGTGATGCGCTGTGCACCGAGAAGCTGCCCGAACTGTCGGGCAAGACCCCCGCGCTGAAGAATGTGACCTGCGCGACGGGCGGCGCGTCGGTGGACAAGATGCAGGGCGGCTCGGACTGGAAGAAGCGCTACGACGCCAAGTTCCCCGGCCAGTTCCAGATCTACAGCCCCTACGCCTATGACGCTGCCATGGTGCTGGCCGACGCGATGAAGCGCGCCAACTCGGTGGACCCCAAGGTGTTCACGCCGTCCCTGGCCAAGACCGAACACAAGGGCGTGACCGCCAACATAGCCTTCACCGCCAAGGGAGAGCTGACCACCCCCGCCGTGACCTTGTACACGTTCAAGGACGGCAGCCGCGTGGCGTTGAACTGAGGTCACTCTCCGGCGTTGCTTCAGCGACTCCTGACCCAATGGCCGCTCCCCGCGGCCGTTTTTGCGTGCGGCGTTTGCCTTTACAGTCAGATCCCATCGCAAGAACGCGC
>NZ_QAIM01000199.1:0-2212 GCF_003061035.1 Acidovorax sp. HMWF018 | reverse complement strand
CCGCCACAGGCGCGGCGGGGCCTGCGTCGGCGCCGACCGGCACGGTGCGTGAGCAGAGCCAGCAGATGCAGCAGCAGGTCAAGCAGCAGGTAGAAGGCCTGATGCAACAGGCACGCCCCATGCCCGAAGACGAGAAAAAATGAGCCAGATCGGCTTCAAGCGCTGATATTTCATGCCTTGGATGCTATTGAAAATATAGTGATGAAAATCGCCGACGATGCGCACTGGATGCGACTGGCCCTGGCCGAGGCGCAAGCGGCTGCCAGCGCGGGCGAGGTGCCCGTGGGCGCCATCGTGGTCAAGGACGGCCAGGTCATCGCCACTGGCCGCAATGCCCCGGTGGAAGGCCACGACCCGACGGCCCATGCCGAGATCGTGGCCCTGCGTGCTGCGGCGCTGCGCCTGGGCAACTACCGGCTGGACGGCTGCAGCCTGTATGTGACGCTGGAGCCTTGCGCCATGTGCGGTGGCGCCATGCTGCATGCCCGCCTGGCACGGGTGGTGTTTGGTGCGATGGAGCCCAAGACAGGGGCGGCAGGCTCGGTGCTCAACCTGTTTGGGCATGCCGAGATCAACCACCAGACCGAGGTGCAGGGCGGGGTGCTGGCCGAGGAGTGCGGCGGCCTGCTGAGCCGCTTTTTTGCGCAGCGGCGCGGCCAGCAACGCGCCGAGGCATTGGCCCGCCACCCCCTGCGTGACGATGCCTTGCGCACACCCGATACGGCTTTCGCGAACCTGCCCGGCTACCCCTGGGCTCCCCACCACGTCAGCGACCTGCCGAGTCTGGCGGGCCTGCGCTTGCACTACCTGGACGAAGGCCCCCGCGATGCGCGCCGTACCTGGCTGTGCCTGCATGGCAACCCGGCTTGGAGCTACCTCTATCGCCGCATGCTGCCCACCTTTCTGGCTGCAGGCGACCGCGTGGTGGCACCCGACCTGATCGGTTTTGGAAAAAGCGACAAGCCCAAGAAGGAAGGTGCGCACCAGTTCGAATGGCACCGCCAGGTGCTGCTGGAGCTGATCGAGCGGCTGGACCTGCGCAATGTCGTGCTGGTGGTGCAGGACTGGGGCGGCATCCTGGGCCTCACGCTGCCCATGGCGATGCCCGAGCGGTTTGGCGGCCTGCTGGTGATGAACACGCTGCTGGCCACAGGCGATGCACCGTTGCCCCAGGGCTTTGTGGACTGGCGTGCGATGTGCCGGGACAAGCCGCTGTATGGGGTAGGGCGCCTGCTGGCACGCGGCAACCCGCACCTGAGCGCTGCGGAATGCGCAGCCTACGATGCCCCCTTTTCGGACAAAGGTTACCGGGCTGCGCTGCGTGCGTTCCCTGAACGTGTCCCTGCCGCCCTGGATGACGCCGGTGCGGCGCTGTCGCGTGCAGCCCGCGATTTCTGGCAGCACCGGTGGCAAGGCCGCAGCCTGATGGTGGTGGGGGCGCAAGACCCCGTGCTGGGGCTGCCCACCATGCGGGCGCTGCAACACAACATCCGTGGATGCCCCGAGCCGGTGGTGCTGCCCCATGCGGGCCACTTTGTTCAGGAGCATGGCGAGGCCATTGCCGCACAGGCTGTGGAATACTTCACGCACTGATGTGCCCGCTGGCGCCCCTTGACTGCATGGGGCAGCGGGCATCCCCCCTGTTTATGGAGCAGGCCCCACCGGGGCCTGAGCGCTTTGCACGACCACCACCACGACCCCTCGCAGTGCGACCACGACCACGGTCCCAAGCACATCTACATCTACTCGCCTTCCAGTGCAGTGCGCGACAAGGCCGCCTTCAAGCGGGGCATCGCCCGTCTCAAGGCTCAGGGCCATGAGGTGGAGGTGGATGTGGACGCGCTGGCCACATACACACGCTTTGCGGGCGACGATGCCACCCGGCTGGCCGCCATCCACCGTGCGGCGGCCAGCGGCGCCGATGTGGCGCTGATCTCGCGCGGGGGCTATGGCCTCACGCGCATCCTGCCGGGCATTCGCTACAAGGCTGTGGCCAGGGCCATCGAAAAGGGCACCCACTTCGTGGGCGTGAGCGACTTCACCGCCTTCCAGCTCGCCGTGCTGGCCAAAACCGGGGCCACCACCTGGGCGGGGCCGTCGCTGGGGGCCGATTTCGGGGTGGAGGGCGAGCCCGACGACATCATGGAAGCCTGCTTTGACGACCTGCTGACCGGCCACGGCGAGGGCACCGGCTGGCGCATGCACAAGGAAA
>NZ_QAIM01000198.1:0-16245 GCF_003061035.1 Acidovorax sp. HMWF018 | reverse complement strand
TCGCCGGCGCGCAGGCTGCTCGCGCAGCAGCGCCGCCGGGCCGCCGCTGCCCTGAGCGCCAGCGAGGGGCAAAGGCGGAAGGCAAGACAAAAGGACTCGGCACCTTGCCGCGTCGAAAGCCAGTCTGCACATGGGGGGAACACGGCACGGAGCGGCTTCGCCGCCGTGCCGTGTTCGGCGCGAAGGTCGCGCCAATGCAGGCATGTCCGCGTGCTTCGCACGACTGGACACGCCAGAGCTTGCCGGGAGAACGGCCATGACCGACCGCCGCGACGACGATTTCCTCGTGCGCCCAAGCGCCCCGAAGAACCGGGGCAAGGGCCAGGGGCAGAGCTTTGTTTCCAAAGTGCTCAAGCAGGCCGGCAAAGCCAGCAGCGGCAAGTCGGCGGTGCGCCGTCCTGGGGCGGCTGGCACCGGCCAGCGTCCCGGCTCGCGCCTGGGGCGCGGCCACACGGCAGCGCGCTTCGCCGGGGCGAAGCTAACGCCCATGTCGCGGCGCGTGACCATCAAGACGCTGCTGGTCAATCACCAGCGGGCCAGCCCACAGTCTCTCGCCAAGCACCTGCGCTATGTCGAACGCGACGGCGCGGGCCGTGATGGCGAACCGGGCCGGGCCTACGGGCCGCAGGCCGACGAAGCCGACTTGGATGCCTTCAAGGAACGCTGCACCGACGACCAGCACCATTTCCGCTTCATCGTTTCCCCGGAAGACGGCGCGGAACTGGACGACCTGCGTACCTATACCCGCCATCTGGTGAACCGCATGGAAGCCGACCTGGGCACGCGACTGGATTGGGTAGCGGTCGATCACTGGAGCACCGACAACCCGCACACCCACCTGATCGTGCGCGGACGCGACGACACCGGCAAAGACCTCATCATCGCGGGCGACTACATCGCCCACGGCTTCCGCCATCGTGCCGCCGAACTGGCGACCGAATGGCTGGGGCAGCGCACCGAGTTGGAGATCCAGCAGACCTTGGGGCGCGAGGTAGAACAGGCGCGGTGGACAAGCCTGGATCGCACCTTGCAGCGCGAAGCCGGCGAGGATGGCCGGGTGCAGATCGAACGCTTCAGCGAGCCGAACTTGCAACGCCAACGCCTGCTGCTGATCGGCCGCCTGCAACGCTTGCAGCGTCTGGGCCTGGCCGACGAGACGCAGCCCGGCACCTGGGCCATTCATGCCGATGCGGAAAAGACCCTGCGTGCCCTGGGCGAGCGTGGCGACATTATCCGCACGATGCAGCGGGCCATGAGCGAGCAGCCGCGTGAGCTGGCGGTGTTCGAGCCAGGCGACGATGGCAGAACCATCCTTGGCCGTGTGGCCGCGAAGGGGCTGGCTGACGAACTGCACGACCGGGGCTATCTGGTCATCGACGGTACGGACGGTAAGGCCCACTACGTCGCGCTGAATGCCCGCGACGAGCTGGCGAACTATCCCACGGGCGCGGTGGTGGAAGTGAAAGGTTCGGCCGACGTGCGTGCAGCCGACAAGAACATCGCCGCGCTGGCGAGCGATGGCCTGTACCGCGCCAATCACCACCTGGTAATCGAACAGGGCCGTGCCAAGGATGGGCGCGACCCGCAGGAAGTTGTCGCGTCGCATGTCCGGCGGCTGGAAGCCCTGCGCCGAGCCGGTATCGTGGAGCGCGTCGCCGAAGGGCTATGGAAGGTGCCGGACGACCTGACCGAGCGTGGCCGCCAGTACGACGCACAGCGCCTGGGCGGCGTGGCGGTGGAGCTGAAATCTCACCTGCCCATCGAGCGGCAGGCCCGCGTGATCGGGGCCACCTGGCTCGACCAGCAGTTGATCAGCAGCGGTCGTGGGCTGGGCGACCTGGGCTTTGGCGGCGACGCCAAGCAGGCCATGCAGCAGCGTGCCGACTTCCTCGAAGAACAGGGGCTGGCCCAACGACGCAGCCAACGCGTCATCCTCGCCCGAAACCTGCTGGGCACGCTGCGTAATCGGGAGCTGGCGCAGGCCGCCAAGGACATAGCGGCGGAAACCGGCCTGGAGCATCGCCCGGTGGCCGACGGGCAGCGCGTGGCCGGCATCTATCGGCGCTCCATCATGCTCGCCAGCGGGCGCTTCGCCATGCTGGACGACGGCTTGGGTTTCACGCTCGTGCCTTGGAAGCCCGTCATCGAACAGCGGCTGGGCCAATCCCTGGCCGCCACGGTCCGCGGCGGGCATGCCTCCTGGGAATTCGGCCGCCAGCGCGGCCCGTCTGTCGGCTAAAGACTGAATTTGTCATGTGTGCCGTGGCTCGTGATGCTTCACTTGTGGTCGCAGACTCATGCGAGCGCCCTCTATCCGGCCAGGCACCGCCCCAGGAGGGGATTTTTCGGTTGCCGCTTGATACCTTGATGGACAAGGTATATAATTGGGTTCATGGATAAATCGACGACTTCCCTCAAGACCGTAGAGCGCACACCGGTGGACTATACCGACCGGTTGTATTGGAGCGGCATCATCAAGATGAGCCTGTCCAAGTTCTTCATTCTGAGCGTGCTGCAAAAGCGGCCCATGCACGGCTATGAGATCGCACGTGAAGTGGAGTGCTCGACCCAAGGTTGTTGCGCCCCCACCGAAGGCACTATCTACCCGGTGTTGCTCGAGTTCGAGCAGGGCGGCTATGTCACCGCGCATACCGAAACGGTTGCGGGCCGTGGACGCAAGGTCTACACGTTGACCGACAAGGGCCGCGAAGCCTTCACGGTAGCGGTAGATGCTTGGATGGAGGTGGCTGCGCACATCACCCGTCAGCAATGACGGTTTTTTTTGAATATAAACATTGACCATCTATGCATTGATCAGGAATATATAATGAACCTGAACACACTCACCGAAACCCTGCAGTTCTTCGCCATGATCAGCGCCGAGCTCATCGCGCTGTTCTTCGTCGTCAGTTTCATGGTGGCGATGATGCAGGAGTATGTACCAGCCAGCACGGTGCAACGCCTGCTGACCGGGCGAGGCCTGCGTGGCAACATCGTCGGTGCCGGGCTGGGGGCAGTCACGCCGTTTTGCTCCTGCTCGACCATTCCGGTCACGGTCGGCTTGCTCAACGCCGGTGCGCCATTTGGCGCCACCATGTCCTTTCTAGTTTCCTCGCCCATCCTCAATCCGGTGATCCTGGGCTTACTGGTCACGTTGTTCGGCTGGAAGTTCACCGTCTTCTATGGCGCCGCGTCCTTTGTGCTGGCGGTGGCAGTGGGCGCGGTCTGGCAGCTCTTTGGCCTGGAGCGCGACGTAAAGAAGGTGCGTGTGGTGGGCGAGAGCGAAATTGCAGGGCCGACCGACTTCAAATCGCGCCTGCGCCGAGCTGGCAGCGCGGCCTTTGCTTTGTTCAAGACTTCCTTGCCCTACCTGCTGATCGGCGCGGGCATTGGCGCGCTAATTTATGGCGTGGTACCCGGCGAGTGGATCGCCACTATGGCAGGTGCCGACAACCCGTTCGCAATTCCCGTGGCCGCTGCTATCGGTGTGCCGCTATACATCCGCGCTGAAACCCTGATTCCGATTGGTATGGCCTTGCAGTCCCAAGGCATGAGCATCGGCGCGGTAGCGGCGCTGATCATCGCTGGCGCAGGTGCCAGCATTCCCGAAGTCACGCTGCTCAACACGATCTTCCGGCCCCGACTGGTGGCAGTGTTCGTGCTGACGATCTTCACGGTCGCCATCAGCGTGGGTTACGTCGCCAATCTGTTGTTTATTTGAAGGAGAAAGACCATGTCAGAGAAAAAGGGCTTTATAGCGCGTTTGTTTGGTAAGCAGGAGGACTCGGCTTGCTGCGCGGTGCGCATCGAAGAAGTGCCCAAGACGGAAATGACCCCAATGCCCGTCGCCAAGAAATCCGCATGTTGCGCGGTGCGCATTGAGGAGGTCAAGGACGATGATGCCACTCAGCAGCCACCTGCCGCCCGGTAGCCCAATCGACCTATCAAGGTGGAAACCACGCCGGTGCTGGAAACGGTGAGCCTGCAACACGACATGCTCCGCGCGTAGATTGAGCCTTGGGCTAGGGTGATCAACAACAGCTTGGCTGCCGCCCGTCCGGCATCGCCATTCCTGGTGACGCGCGCCAACCGCGAACTGCCGCTGATTGCCGACGCGCGCGGCCAGCATGCCCATCGCTTCGCCATGATTCCGTTGCAGGCGCAGGAGCCTGTCGGCATCGACCTGTTGGGCCGCATGGCTGCCCACTGACCTTAAACCCTTCAACTCAAAGGAAGACAGTCCATGAACAATCAAGCTCCAACCCTGGAACGGCGGATCGAGGAAGTTCAGCACTACTACGGGGACACCTTGACGGATAAGCAAGATTTGGCGACCAATGTCTGCACAGCGGACGAGCCGCCATCAGACGCCATCAAAGCTATCCTGACGCAAATACACGACGATGTGCAGATGCGCTTCTACGGTTGTGGTGCGCCCTTCCCCCCGCTGCTGGAGGGCGCAACCGTGATGGACCTGGGCTGCGGCGGCGGACGCGACTGCTTCGTGCTGTCTAGCCTGGTGGGCGAGCGAGGCAAGGTCATCGGTGTGGACGCCACAGCCGAACAGATCGCTTTCGCGCAGAGCTATGTGGAGCACCACCGCAAGGTCTTCGGCCACACCGAAAGCAACGTCCGCTTCCTGCAAGGCAATATCGAAGCCCTGGATCAGCTCGACCTGCCGCCGGAGAGCATAGATGTCATCGTTTCCAACTGCGTGATCAACCTGTCGATGACCAAGGCCGATGTGCTGGCAGGTATGGCCAAACTGCTCAAGCCTGGCGGCGAAATCTACTTCGCCGATATCTTCTCGGACCGCAGGCTAGCCCCTGGGTTGAAAGACGATCCGCTTATCGTCGGCGAGTGCATCGGTGATGCGCTGTATTTCGAGGACTTCGTGCGTTTGGCACAGGCTGCCGGCTTCCTTGATGTGCGAGTTACCGCCAAGAGCCTGAAGACCATCGCCAATCCCGCCATCGAAGCAAAGCTCGGGGGCGCCAAGTTGTACTCGATCACCTTGCGCCTGTTCAAGATGGATTTGGAAGACCGTTGCGAGGATTACGGGCAGGTTGCCATCTACAAAGGCAACCTGCCGGAAGCCCCCGACCGATTCGTGCTGGACAACGGCCATGCTTTCGATACCGGTCGGGCGGTACCGGTATGTCGCAATACGGCCGACATGATCAGCAAGAGTCGTTATCGGATCTTGTTCGATGTGATTGGCGACGGCCGCCGACACTATGGCCTTTTCCAGTGTGGTACGCCGCAGATTGAGTCAGTGCCGACGCTGGCCGATGTGGGCGTTTGCGGCCCCGCTGGGTGCGGATGCTAGGAGCCCCCATTTTGCGTGCAACACGAAGTGAGATCAGGACGGCCGATCATGCCTTCCTGATCTCGGCGTTTTCAAGCGAAAGAGGATAGGAATGCTGCGTAAAAGGGGCGCTGCATTGAACAAGAACGGGTAGTCCACGGAGGAGTTCGTATGCTTCCTACACAGTGGAAATATTTTCTGTCCGAATTGATTGGGGTTTTCGCGCTGATTTTTATCGGGGCGGGCGCAGCGATACTGAGCAAGCAAGGTGACGCGGTCAGTTATCTCGGCGTTGCGCTTGCATTTGGGGTCAGCGTGACCTGCATCATTGGCGGTATTTCGACGTCAAGCAGTGCCCACCTTAACCCCGTGGTGACACTTTCGCTCTGCGCTACTGGCAGGTGTTCGTATAGATGCCTGCTCTATTACACATCGCGCAAATCATTGGCGCCTGTCTGGCGTCGGCCACTTTGTTCGCCCTCTTCTGGCAACGGATCGAAGCGGGCACCACCCGAATCGGCACCGGCGTCAGCCTGGCGAACGGTTTCATGGTGGAGACAATTCTGACTTTTTTCCTGGTTTTGACCGTGCTGCGAACTACCAGTGCACTGATCATTGGTTCGGTGGTGTTCTTGGGGGCACTGGTCGGTGGACACATCACAGGCGCAGGCATGAATCCGGCGCGAAGTTTTGGGCCTGCGCTGTTCAGCCATCACTGGGAAAACCACTGGATCTATTGGCTGGCACCGTTATCCGGGGCGCTGCTCGCTGTCTTGGTTTTCGTCTTGATGGAAAAACCCGCTGCGCTGCCGAAATGCAGCGATGCAGAATCGAAGAAATCGTGAGCGGCCATGCAATTACGACATCTGCGTTACTTCATTGCAGTCGCTGAAGAACTCCACTTCGCCCGCGCGGCTGAGAGACTGCATATCGAGCAGTCACCGCTGTCGCGCACTATCAAGGAGTTGGAGGAAGACTTGGGTGAACAGTTGTTTGTCCGAACCAGCCGAAGCACGCGCCTGACGCGGGCGGGCAAGCTGTTTTTGGAGCATGTTCCGCGCGTGTTCGCTGCCTTGCAGCAGGCCCGCGACAGCGTGAAGGCTGCGGCCAATGGCTTCCACGGCCAGTTGCGTATTGCCCTGTCCGATGGCATCACGCCGCCGCGCCTACCGACCTTGCTCGCACTTTGCCGGCAGGAGGAACCAGAAGTCGATATCCGGCTGTTTCAGGTGCCCTTGTCGCAGCAAATCAAGGGGCTGCAAGACGACTTGTACGACGTGGGCTTCGCGCAATCGGATGAAGTAGGCGAAGGTATCGCCGCCGAAGCCGTGTGGAATGACCCGCTGATGGTGGCGGTGCCAGCACGCCATCATTTGCTCAAGCACCGACGCATCCCGCTGGACGAAGTGCTGCACTTTCCGCTGGTTCTCTGCGACCCGCAAGCATGTGAGGGCTACGCGCGACAGGTTGAACGTGTGCTGCGCCGCTCTGACCGGGAGCCTCTGATCGTCGAACGTGTTGCCTCATTCGACTTGATGATGGTGGTCGTATCGGCCGGCTTCGCCCTGGGGCTGGCTGGTGCTCCGCATATCGTGTCCAACCGGGAACCTGGCGTTGTGGCCCGGCCCTTGGCGGGCCGCTCGCCAATGCTGACAACCTACTTGTTGCGACGCGAAGACGAGCGTTCGGAAGTGTTGTCCCGATTCATCGAACGGGTGCAGGTGATCGACTTGCCCGAAGGTGGGAGGCCCGTGCCGCCACCTCAGTCCGAATCACAGGAGGAATTCGAGCTATGAAGCGAATAACACCTATGCTTGTGGTCGCCGTGCTAACGGCCTGCGGCCCGTCGGAGACACCCAAGCAGGCCAACGTACCGACCGTGGAGGAACTGGCTGCCGACCCGGCACGGTTGAAGGAACTACGCCAGCAATGCAAAACCGACCGCGCGACGCTTGGCGACATGTTGTGCAACCGGGTAGCCGAAGCCACGCGCAAGCGGTTCTATGGCGACGGCAAGACACCCTACACGCCATTGGAAACGCCACCGAAGTTCTGATCGCAGTCTTTCGCAAAAATCCTGTCTTCTTTGCCAACACGCCGCAGCACGCTCGCGCCTGCGGTGTTTTTACTGGTTTCTTTGCAGCCTGAAACGATGCTTTTTGCATCATCTTGCTTCCGATAACGGTCTTTGACCGGCACTGACCCGGCACCGATTCTCACGCTATGCGGCACGTCCTTGTGCCGCTCTTGAACGAGGAATAGCGCAGGAATCGGAGGTCAGTCATGCAAGCTCAGGGCGTGCTGTTCGGGCAGATCGCCGCCGTCTTCGGCATCGTGATCGCCGGCGTATGGAGTGCAACGCAATGGACAGCAGCCGCCCTGGGCTATCAACTACGCCTTGGCTCGCCCTGGTTTGATTTCTTCGGCACGCCGGTCTATCACCCCTGGCGGCTGTTCGAGTGGTGGTTTTTCTTCGATGCCTACGCGCCGCATGTCTTCGATATTGGCGGGGCCATCGCGGGCGGTAGCGGCTTGGTGGCGGTGGTGGTCGCCATCGCCATGTCGGTGTGGCGCTCCCGGCAATCGCGCCTTGTCACCACATACGGCTCGGCACGCTGGGCCGAAGCGGATGACGTTCGCAAGGCCGGGCTGACGCAACCGGCTGGCGTGTTCCTGGGCAAGTACCGCAACGAGTACCTGCGCCACGAAGGCCCGGAACACGTCCTGACCTTCGCGCCCACGCGCTCGGGCAAAGGCGTCGGCCTGGTGGTGCCCACGCTGCTTTCGTGGCCCGCATCCGCCGTCATTCACGACATTAAAGGCGAGAACTGGCAGATCACCGCCGGCTGGCGCTCGTGTTTCTCACATTGCCTGCTGTTCAACCCGACCGATGCAAAGTCGGCAGCCTACAACCCGCTGCTGGAAGTACGGCGCGGCGCGCATGAAGTGCGCGACGTGCAGAACATCGCGGACATTCTCGTTGACCCCGAAGGGGCGCTGGAGAAGCGCAACCACTGGGAGAAGACCAGCCACGCGCTGCTGGTCGGAGCCATCCTGCATGTGCTCTATGCGGGCAAGGACAAGACGCTGCGCGGCGTTGCCAACTTCCTCTCCGACCCGGCCAGCCCGTTCGAGCTGACCTTGCACCGGATGATGACGACGAAGCACCTGGCCGATGCACCGCACCCGGTTGTCGCGTCCGCTGCCCGCGAAGTGCTCAACAAGTCGGACAACGAGCGTTCGGGCGTGTTGAGCACCGCCATGTCGTTCCTCGGTCTGTACCGCGACCCCACGGTGGCCGAAGTCACCTCGCGCTGCGACTGGCGCATCGCCGACCTGATCGCATCCGAGCATCCCGTCTCGCTGTATCTGGTAGTGCCGCCCTCGGACATTTCCCGCACCAAACCGCTCATTCGCCTGATCCTCAACCAGATCGGGCGACGGCTCACCGAATCGCTCGACGGTTCTGACGGCATCAAGCGCCGCCACAAGTTGCTGCTGATGCTCGATGAGTTTCCGGCCTTGGGTCGGCTCGATTTCTTCGAGACGGCGCTTGCCTTCATGGCCGGCTACGGCATCCGCAGCTTCCTCATCGCGCAGTCGCTCAACCAGATCGACAAAGCCTACGGCCAGAACCATTCGATTCTGGACAACTGCCACGTCCGAGTGACGTTCTCAACCAACGACGAACGAACCGCGAAACGAGTATCCGAAACGCTCGGCACCGCCACCGAGCTGCGCGCGCAGCGCAACTACGCGGGTCATCGGCTCGCGCCGTGGCTGGGGCATCTCATGGTGTCGCGGCAGGAGACGGCCCGCCCGCTGCTGACGCCCGGCGAAGTCATGCAGCTTCCGACCGACGAAGCCGTGGTGATGGTGTCCAGCGTCGCGCCGATCAAGGCGAAGAAACTGCGCTACTACGCCGACGCCAATTTCAAGAGCCGCGTATTGCCGCCGCCCGCGCTTGCGGCCGGGCAGTACGCCGATGTGCCACCGGCCCGGCCTGACGACTGGAGCGGCCTGGCGATCCCCTCTGTCCCCGCAGTGGCCACCAGTGCCGCCGCCGAAGGCTTGGGCTGCACCGCCGACGACGGCGGCCCGCGCCGCCAGCCGGAGCTATCCGAAGTCGCCGAATACAGCCCCGAACCGCAGCTCGCCGGCAACGACCTGGCGCTGCTCGATGACGACGACGACCTGACGCTGCCCGGTTTTGCTTCTCTCCCCGGCCAGCTCGACCCAGCGATGCAGCGCACGGCCCGGCTGGCTTCCCTCGACCCCAACGACGGAATTGACCTATGAGCCAGTACCGCCTCAATCTGTTCATCCAGCCCGAGCACGCCAAGCGCCTCGAAGAACTGGCCGCCAAGAAAGGCGTGTCCAAGTCATCCATCGTCGCGGCGGCGCTCGCATCGTGGCTATCGCCCGATGCAGCCGATCAGCGCGAGGCGGCCATCGCCAAGCGGCTCGATCGCCTGTCGCGGCAGACCGAGCGCATGGAGCGCGACCAGAACATCCAGATCGAAACGCTGGCGCTGTTCATTCGCTACTTCCTGACCGTCAGCACGCCGGTTCCCGAAGCCCATCAGGATGCGGCCCGCGCCCAGGGCAAGGCGCGTTTCGAGCAATTCGTGGAGCAACTTGGCCGCCACCTGCTGCGTGGCCGAAGCCTGGTGCGCAACGTGGTGGAGGAACTGCATCCTGACCCGGTGCGGATGGACGACGCAACTGCGCTGGCCGAAGCCCACGAACGAACTGCGGAGCGTGCCTTATGAGCTCCGTTCCGCACACCCCGCCCGAACGCTCATCCACCGCGGCTTCGCTGGATCGCCGTATCCAGATGCTGCGCACGGCAATGGGGCCAGTCATCGCCGCTGCGCTGGCCGACCCGGACGTGGTGGAAATCATGCTCAACCCCGACCGCACCCTATGGGTGGATCGGCTGTCGTCGGGCCGCACGCCGCTGGGCGTGGAACTGTCCGAAGACGATGGCGAACGCATCATTCGCCTGGTGGCCGCGCACGTCGGCGCAGAGGTGCATCGCGGGCGGCCGCTGCTGACCGCCGAGCTGCCCGAAACCGGCGAGCGGTTCGAGGGCATCTTGCCGCCGGCTGCGCCTGGCTCGGCCTTCGCGCTGCGCAAGCGTGCCGTGAGCATCATCGGCCTGGATCGTTATGTGGCCGACGGCATCCTGACCACCGGGCAGGCCGAGTTCCTGCGCCGCGCGGTGCGCGAGCGCCAGAACATCCTGATCGCCGGGGCAACGAGCAGCGGCAAGACCACACTTGCCAATGCCTTGCTTGCGGAAATCGCCGCCACTGGCGACCGCGTGCTGGTGCTCGAAGACACGATAGAGCTGCAATGTGCCGCCCGCGACCATGTGCCGCTGCGCACCCGTGCTGGCGTCGTGTCCATGACCGAACTGGTGCGCGCCACGATGCGCCTGCGCCCCGACCGCGTGATCGTCGGCGAGGTGCGCGGCGGCGAAGCCCTGGACTTGGTGAAGGTGTGGGGCACCGGCCATCCGGGTGGCATTGCCACCATCCACTCCGGTTCCGCGCTGGGCGCATTGCTGCGCCTCGAACAGTTGATTCTCGAAGTCGCGGTGAACCCGCCGCGTGCGCTGATCGCCGAGGCGGTCAACGTCGTCATCCACATCGCCGGACGCGGCCGCAAGCGCCGCGTCGAAAGCATCGCCCGCGTCGTCGGATTTGACGGTGTGGGCTACCGCCTGGCGGACGCGCTGGAAACACCGTTTCCCGAGCTGATGCCGGTGCCTCTCGCAGCCGATGCCGCTGCGCCTTCCCCGTCCCTTGACCAACCTGGAGAACTGCCATGACGCAGATGCACGCTTACGCTTTCCGCTTTTCCGTAAATCCGCTTCTCCACCTGTCCGGCCTCGTGCGGCTGCGCAGCCTGGCCCGCCCTGCGGGGCAAGGGCTGCTGCTGGCCGCGCTGCTGCTGTTCCTGGCCGGAACGGCGCAGGCCGCCGGTTCCTCGATGCCGTGGGAAGGCCCGCTGCAATCCATTCTGGAGTCGATCCAGGGGCCGGTGGCACGCATCGTCGCGGTCATCATCATCATCGCAACCGGCCTCGCGCTGGCCTTCGGCGACACGTCGGGGGGCTTTCGCAAACTCATCCAGATCGTCTTCGGTTTGAGCATCGCGTTCGCCGCGTCCTCGTTCTTCCTGTCGTTCTTCAGCTTCTCTGGCGGGGCGGTCGTATGAGCGGGCCGGACAGCTTCGCGGCCGGCTTCGAGGTGCCGCTACATCGCTCGCTGACCGAGCTGATCCTCATGGGCGGCGCACCGCGCACCGTGGCGATTGCCAACGGTACGCTGGCCGCCGCCGTCGGGCTGGGCCTGCAACTCTGGATTCCCGGTGTCGTGCTCTGGATCGTCGGCCACTCGCTGGCCGTGTGGGGCGCGCGTGTCGATCCGCAGTTCATGCAGGTCTTCGCCCGGCACATCAAGCACAAGCCGTTGCTGGACGTGTAGGGGGATGCCGCCATGCTGAACCTTGCCGAATACCGCCAGCGGCCCGCGCTGCTGGCCGATTGGCTTCCCTGGGCCGGGTTGATCGCGCCGGGTGTCGTCTTGAACAAGGACGGCAGCTTTCAGCGTACAGCCCGTTTCCGTGGCCCCGACCTCGACAGCGCCACGCAGGGCGAGTTGATCGCCACCACGGCGCGGCTGAACAACGCGCTGCGCCGGCTGGGTTCAGGCTGGGCGCTGTTCGTGGAAGCCGAGCGCCAGCCGGCGGCGGACTATCCGCATTCCGACTTTCCCGAACCGCTGTCCTGGCTGGTGGACGAGGAACGCCGCGCCGCCTTCGAGGAATCGGGCAACCACTTCGAGAGTGCCTATCACCTGACGCTGGCCTATCTGCCGCCCGAGGAATCCCGCGCCCGTGCGGCCAAGCTGCTCTACGAGCACGCGCCGGGCGATGGCGTGGACTGGCGCGGTCGGCTCGATGCTTTCGTGGCGGAAACGGATCGGGGCTTTGACCTGCTCGATGGCGTGATGCCGGAGATCGCCTGGCTGGACGATGCCGCGACGCTGACCTATCTGCACGCCACGGTTTCGACGCGGCGCTACCGGCTGGCCGTGCCCGAGGTGCCTTTCCACCTCGACGCGCTGCTGGCCGATTCCGCCCTGGTCGGCGGCCTCGCGCCTATGCTGGGCGACCAGCACCTGCGCGTGGTGTCGGTGCGGGGCTTTCCGACTTCCACTTGGCCGGGCTTGCTGGACGACCTAAACCGCCTGGGCTTTGCCTATCGCTGGAGTACGCGGTTCCTCTGCCTCGACAAAGCCGAAGCGGAAAAGGAGCTGGGCCGCCTGCGCCGCCAATGGTTTGCGAAGCGGAAGAACGTCATCGCGCTGCTGCGCGAAACGATCTTCCAGCAGGAAAGCCCGCTGGTCGATACCGACGCCAGCAACAAGGCGGCCGACGCGGACGCCGCCATGCAGGAGCTGGGCAGCGATCAAGTCGCCTTCGGCTACCTCACGGCCACGGTGACGGTGCTCGATGCCGACCCGGCCGTGGCCGACGAAAAGCTGCGCATGGTGGAGCGCGTGATTCAGGGGCGCGGCTTCGTCACCATCCCCGAAACGCTCAATGCCGTGGATGCGTGGCTGTCGTCGGTGCCGGGCAATGCGTATGCCAACGTGCGCCAGCCCATCGTCTCGACGCTGAACCTCGCGCACATGATGCCGCTGTCGGCGGTGTGGGCCGGCCCGGAGCGCAACAAGCACCTGGACGGCCCGCCGGTGATCGTCACGCGCACCGACGGCGCAACGCCGTTCCGCTTGGTCACGCACATCGGCGACGTGGGCCACATGGCCGTGGTCGGCCCGACTGGCATGGGCAAGTCGGCCTTCCTAGCCGTGCTGGCGATGCAGTTCCGGCGCTATCTGCACTCGCGCATCTTCGTCTTCGACATGGGCCGCTCCATGCGCGCCACCATCCTGGGCCTGGGCGGCGAACACTACGACCTGGGTGCCGATGGCGGTATCGCCTTTCAGCCGCTGGCACGCATCGACCAGGGCGGCTACCGCACCTGGGCCGCCGAATGGGTGGAAGGCCGCCTGCTGCACGAAGGCGTGACCGTCGGCCCGGATGAGAAGGCGGCCATCTGGTCGGCGCTCGGAAGCCTTGCCGGTGCGCCCGTGGAGCAGCGCACGATGACCGGGCTTTCGGTGCTGCTGCAATCGAATGCGCTGCGCCAGGCGCTCGCGCCGTATGTGCTCGGCGGTGCCCACGGCAAGCTGCTGGATGCCGACAGTGACCGGCTGGGCAGCGCGGATGTGCAGTGCTTCGAGATGGAGGAACTGATGGCCAGCCCCCCCGCCGTGCGGTCGGTGCTGGGCTACCTGTTCGCCCGCTTCGATGCGCGTTTCGACGGTGCGCCCACGCTGCTGATCCTCGATGAATCCTGGCTGTTCTTGGATGACCCGGTATTTGCCGCGCGCATCCGCCAGTGGTTGAAGACGCTGCGCAAGCGCAATGTCAGTGTCGTCTTCGCCACGCAAAGCCTGGCGGACATTCAGAACTCCAGCATCGCGGCGGCCATCATCGAAAGCTGCGCCGTTCGGATCTTCTTGCCCAACCCGCAAGCGACCGAGCCGCAGGTTCGCACGATCTATGAGGGCTTCGGCCTCAACAGCCGGCAAATCGAGATCGTCGCCACCGCGCAGCCCAAGCAGGACTACTACTACCAATCGCGCCTTGGCAATCGCCTGTTCGACCTCGACCTGGGGCCGGCCGCGCTCGCCTTCGCAGGCGCATCCACACCGCAAGACCAACGCGACATAGACCGCGTGCTGACGCAGGCCGGCGCACCCGGCTTCGCCGGCGCGTGGCTGCGTCATCGCGGCCTCGATTGGGCCGCCGACCTGCTGCCGTCCTCACCGGCGGCGGCTTCTTTCCTCGCTACTCAACCGCTGGAGGTTTCGCCATGAAGACCCGTGTACTTTCCGTTTCGCTCGCCGCCGCGCTGTCGGTGTCGCTGCTGGCCGTGCAGCCCGCATCGGCGCTGACGGTGTTCGACCCGTCCAATTTCGTGCAGAACACGCTGACCGCCGTTCGCACGCTGGAGCAGATCAACAATCAGATCAACCAGCTTCAGAACGAAGCGCAGATGCTGATGAACCAGGCGCGCAACCTGACGAAGCTGGACTTCAACATCGTCAACCGGCTGCGCTCGACGCTCGCCACCACGGAACGCCTGATTGCCGAAGCGCAAGGGCTGGCCTACGACGTGCAGAGCATGGATGCCACGTTCTCGCGCTTGTACCCGGAGCAGTACGCCGCCACCATCAGCGGCGACCGCATGGCACAGGACGCACGCGAACGCTGGAAGAACACGCTCGACGGCCTGCACACCGCGATGCGGATGCAGGCGCAGGTGTCGCAGAACCTGGCGCAAGACGAAAGCGCGCTGGCCGACCTCGTGAGTCAGAGCCAATCGGCCACGGGTGCTTTGCAGGCCATGCAGGCGACGAACCAGCTTCTCGCCTTGCAGGCCAAGCAGTCCATCCAGGCCCAGCAGCTCCAGATCACGCAAGACCGGGCAGCCTCGCTGGAACTGGCGCGGCAGGCGGCGGCCACCGAGCGTGCCCGCGAAGTGCGACGGCGCTTCCTTGGCACTGGCACGCCGTACACGCCGCAGACCGTCAATTTCTATAACAACTGACGGGAGGCGGCCATGCGATGCGTTCCTGTCCTGCTGGTCGTGCTGCTGACCGCTTGCGGCCAGCAGCCGGCCGAAGACCTAGCCGCCACCTTGGCCGCCGATCCCGTGCGGCTCAAGGCGTTGCGTGCCCAATGCGCAGCCGACCGGCAAGCCGCAGGTGAAGACGCCTGCCGCGCCGCCACCGAAGCCTTCCGGCGGCGCTTCTTCGCCGGCCAGACCGGGCCGGACGAATACCGGGCGCTGGCCGAACTGCCACCGATTCCGCCCAGCTTCGACACGCCCGCCGATGACGCGCCGGAAGGCGATGCGCCGCTCACCGCTGCGGAGAACACGCCATGAACGACGTGACCATCATCGACAGATTCCTCGATACCTTCTCGCGCTACATCGACTCGGGTTTCGGACTGCTGCAAGGCGAAGTGGCGTTCCTGACGGCCACGCTTATCGCCATCGACATGACCATCGCCGGCCTGTATTGGGCCATGAGCCATGCGACCGGCCAGGGTGAGGACGTGATCGCCAAGCTGCTGCGCAAGGTGCTCTACGTCGGTGCCTTCGCCTACATCATCGGCAACTTCAACTGGCTGTCGGGCATTGTGTTCCGGTCGTTCGCCGGCCTAGGCCTGACGGCCACCGGCTCGACGTTGAGCATGGAGAACTTTCTCCAGCCGGGGCGGCTGGCGAAGACGGGCATCGACGCTGGGGCGCCGATCTTGGAACAGATCGGGGACATGGCCGGCTTCCCCGAGGTGTTCACCAACCTTGATCCCATCGTGGTGCTGTTCCTGGCCTGGCTGGTGGTGATCCTCTGCTTCTTCGTGCTGGCGGTACAGCTTTTCATCACGTTGATCGAGTTCAAGCTGACCACGCTTGCCGGCTTCGTCTTGATTCCGTTCGCACTCTGGAACAAGACCAGCTTCCTCGCCGAGAAGGTGCTGGGCAACGTGGTTTCGTCCGGCATCAAGGTGCTGGTGCTGGCGGTCATCGTCGGCATCGGCTCGGGCCTGTTCGCGGAGTTCCAGGTTCATCCCGACGAGCCTTCCATCGACCATGCGCTGGTCGTGATGCTGGCCTCGCTCGCGCTGCTGGCGCTGGGCATCTTCGGCCCTGGCATCGCCACGGGCCTCGTGTCCGGTGCACCGCAGCTCGGCGCGGGCGCGATGGCGGGGGCTGCGGTCGGCGCGGTTGGCACCGGCGTTGCCATTGGTGCCGCCGCAACCGGCGTGGGCGGTGCGGTCATGGCGGG
>NZ_QAIM01000197.1:0-3505 GCF_003061035.1 Acidovorax sp. HMWF018 | reverse complement strand
CTAGTCGTGCTGCCTGCGGCGAAACGCCTGGCCATGGCCGCTTCGCTGAGTTTTGTGAGCTGCTCTAAGAATATGCGCGCTCAGGCGCTCACGCGCTCAGCGTCGGCCCCTGGCCGTGCGAGGGCACGCGCATGAGCGTGCTCTTGCCAAACAGCGACTCCACCAGGTCCACCGCCAGCACGGCCGTGCGGTTGCGCACATCGAGCGCGGGGTTGAGTTCCACAATGTCCAGCGAGGCCAGGCGCCCGCTGTCGGCAATCATCTCCATGCACAACTGCGCCTCGCGGTAAGTGGGGCCACCGGGCACCGTGGTGCCCACCCCGGGGGCAATGTCGGGGTCCAGAAAGTCCACATCAAAGCTCACATGCAGGTGGGTGTGCGCATCCAGACCGGCCAGCGCTTGCTGCATGGTCTGGCGCATGCCCACCTCGTCGATGTAGCGCATGTCGAACACTTCCAGGCCCTGCTCGTGCACAAAACGCTTTTCGCCCGCGTCCACGCTGCGGATGCCGATCTGCCGGATCTGCGACGGGTGCAGCGCCGGGCCACCGCCCGGCATGCGGGCCAGCCCGGTCAGCGCCTCGGGGCCAAAACCGCACAGGCAGGCCACGGGCATGCCATGCACATTGCCGCTGGGGGTCAGTGCACTGGTGTTGAAGTCGGCATGGGCATCGAGCCACAGCACCCGCAGTTTTTTGCCAACCTCCGCGCAATGGCGGGCCACGGCGCTGATGCTGCCCAGGCCCAGGCAGTGGTCGCCACCCAGCAGGATGGGCAGGTGGCCCAGCTGCAGTTCTGCATACACAGCGTCGAACACGCGCTGGTTCCATTCCACCACCTCGGGCAAGTGGCGGTAGCCGTCCACGGGCGGCTGCCACGGGTTGGCGGGGCCACTCAGGTTGCCCCGGTCAAACACCTGCAGCCCGTGGGACTCCAGCGCCGCCTGCAGGCCGGCCACACGCAAGGCCTCGGGCCCCATGGAGGCGCCGCGCGCGCCGGCGCCGATGTCGGTGGGGGCGCCGATCAGGCTGGTGGGCTGGGCGCTGCGCAGGGCGGTGGGGGGCATGGCGGTCTGACTTTCTGGGGTATGGCAGTGAGCGGGAAGGGCGCGGGCGCCCGGGGGAATTCTCAGGGCTTTGGGCGCCAATGAACAGCGCCGCAGCTGATCGGTTCGTGACCTCCTTTGTGCACTGTGAAGGCATACGCTGGCAATTTGCGCAATGCCGGGCCTGCCCAGGCGATAAACTTTGCCGCATGCAAGTCGCCCTGGCCCAACTCTCTCAGCATCTTCAACGGGGCCTGTCGCCGCTTTATGTCCTGCATGGCGACGAGCCCTTGCTCCAGCAAGAGGCGGCCGACGCCATCCGCGCCACCGCCCGCACCCAGGGCTACACCGAGCGCAGCAGCTACACCGTGGCCGGTGTCCATTTCGACTGGAGTGCGGTGCTGGCGGCCGGCGGGTCCCTCAGCCTGTTTGCCGACAAGCAGATCGTCGAGATCCGCATTCCGTCGGGCAAGCCCGGCAAGGACGGCAGCGTGGCGCTGCAGCAGATTGCCGAATTGGCCCGGGGTAACGACAGCACCCTCACCGTGGTCATGCTGCCGCGCCTCGATAAAGCCACCAAAACCGGTGCCTGGTTTGCCGCGCTGGAGGGTAACGGCACGTCGATTCAGATCGACCCCATCGAGCGCGGCCAACTGCCGCAGTGGATCGCAGCGCGCCTGGCCGCGCAGGGCCAGCGTGTGGTCGCGGGGGAGGAAGGCCAGCGCACCCTGCAGTTTTTTGCCGACCGCGTGGAAGGCAACCTGCTGGCCGCGCACCAGGAGATCCAGAAACTGGCTTTGTTGCATCCCGCCGGAGAGCTGACGCAAGCCCAGGTCGAAGCCGCTGTGCTCAACGTGGCGCGCTATGACGTGTTCAAGCTGTCAGAGTCGGTGCTGGCCGGGCAGACGGCCCGCGTGCAGCGCATGCTGGATGGCCTGCAGGCCGAGGGCGAAGCCGAAGTGCTGGTGCACTGGGCGCTGGCCGAAGACATCCGCGCCCTCAAGCGCGTGAAAGACGCGATGAACGCCGGCCGCCCCTTGCCCATGGCGCTGCGCGAGAACCGCATCTGGGGCCCCAAGGAGCGGCTGTTTGAACGCATCCTGCCCAAGGCCAGCGACGCCGCCCTGGCGCGCCTGCTGCAGTCGGCCCACACGGTGGATGGCATTGTCAAAGGCCTCAAGCAGCCCGACTGGCCGCAAGACGGCTGGCAGGCCCTGCAGCGCCTGGCCTTGCAGCTGTGCCGCCTGACCAGCGCGGCACGGTGATGGCGGCCGCTGCTGCCTCCCCGCCTTTGCGCCTGCCCAACGACGACGCCACCAACGGCTGGTCCGCCATCCTGCCCCCGCGCACGCCGCGCCCTGCGCTGCAGGGCGAGGTGGTGGCCGACTGGCTGGTGCTGGGCGCGGGCTTTGCGGGCCTGGCCGCCGCGCGCCGCCTGGCCGAGCTGCGCCCCCACGCCCACATCGTGGTGGTGGATGCAGGCACCGTGGGCAACAACGCCTCGGGCCGCAACTCGGGCTTTGCTATTGATGTGCCGCACAACATCGGCAGCTCGCTCGAAGAACTGCGACAGGCCGCGCACTACCAGGCCTTGCTCACGGCGGGCATGAACGACCTGGAGCTGCTGGTGGCGCAGCACCGCATCGACTGCCAATGGCGCCGCGCAGGCAAGTACCACTGCGCCGTGTCGCCCGCTGCCGAGCGCACGCTGCAGCACCATGTGCAGGAGCTGCGCGCCCTGGGTGCGCCGCACGAATTGCTTGACCGCAACGCCCTGGCCGCGCGCCTGGGCACCAGCTACTTTGCCGCCGGGCTTTACACGCCGGGCACCGTGCTGCTCAACCCCGCCGCGCTGTGCCGGGGCCTGGCCGATGCGCTGCCCGCCAACGTCACCCTGTACGAGCAAACGCCGGTGCAGCGGCTGGACCTGTCAGGCAGCAAGGTGGTGGCGCATACCCCGCAGGGCCGTGTGCGTGCGCCGCAACTGTTGCTGGCGGCCAATGGGTTTGCGCAGCAGCTGGGGCTGTTTGGCAGCGCCTGGGGTGCCGAGACGTTTCCGCTGGTCACCTTTGGCTCGCTCACAGCCCCGCTCACGCCCGAGCAACGCAGCCGCCTGGGCGCGCCCGAGGGCTGGGGCGTGACGCCCGCCAGCGCCGTCACGGGGGCCACGCTGCGCTACACGGACGACCACCGCATTCTGGTGCGCCAGGGGTTTGAATATGCGCCGCAGTTCCGCGTCAGCCCTGCGGTGCGCGAGCGCGTGCGGCGTGAGCATGCGGCCGTGTTTGCGGCGCGTTTTCCGCAACTGGGTGATGTGGCGCTGGAGCATTTCTGGGAAGGCTCGATTGCCATCACCCGCAATGGCGCGCCGCGCTGGGGGCGGCTGGCCCCGCAGGTGCATGGCGTGGCGGGTTGCAATGGGGCGGGGGTGGTGAAGTTCACGGCCCTGGGGGCTCTGGC
>NZ_QAIM01000196.1:0-4605 GCF_003061035.1 Acidovorax sp. HMWF018 | reverse complement strand
GGCGATTTTGAGGGGTTGACTTTCAGGATACGGAAAAATGCGGCTACAGCCGCTGAACAGGTTCGGACGCTGGGGAGTATTTCAGCAGCCTGTTAGATCACTCGCGAAATATGGTGACAAGGAGGCCAAGCTGAAGGTCGGCGAAGCCTACTTGGCTGGAACGGGCGGCTTCGCCAAAGACATAGCGGTAGGCCTTGAATATCTTCATAGCTTGATGCCGCAAGAAAAAAAGCGTGTTTCTGAAATAATCGCTAAATCTCTTTCTTTAGAAGAAATACTAGAGTTTCAGCAAATTAATTTGGTGGGATCGGCAGCAACGTTCGATGAAGATGCCCGGCTCAAATTCGTTGCTTGGCTTCTTGTGAGGGGTGAGTTAGAGCAAGCCTTCAGTTGGCTCGAACGAGATGACGAGGCGACTGGTGACCGAATGAAGTCGTGCTTGGATAAAGTTAGCTCGCGCAATCCTCTTGAAGCCTTGAAGAGGGTTGGCCGGGATTCATGTAAATCCGGGCAAAAAATGACTTAAGCTGTTGATTTGCCAGTAGAAATTGACATCGCGAAGTCCATTGGCGCTACCTTTCGACGCGGATCAAGCGTGTAGTCGCCGAACCGGTTGATATGGCGCGGCCTTAGCGGTGCAATGCCGCCAAGCATCTCTGCGGTCAACTCGGTCCCCTCGTCTTTCATGTCCTTCAGAATTCGCGTCATGCCTTGGACGTTGTGAAGGATCACCATGTTTGCCACGAGATGGTTGTACTTGATGATCTTGCGCTGCTCGTGTCGCAGGTTCTCGGCGATGATTCCATCGCCACCAAAAAAAGACCATTTGGCAAACGCATTGAACTGCTCGCTCTTATTTGTCTCTGCGTGAATGACTCGTCGCAGATCGACATCGCCGATGTATTCCAACAGAAACAAGGTACGCACCACCCTGCCGAGCTCTTGAAATGCGGTGTAGACCTTGTTGCGCCGGCTTTGAGAGCCTAGCCGCCGAAGAATCGCCGACGGTGCAATCTTTCCTACTTTGATCGACACCGCGACCCGTAGCATCGAAGGCAAGTGGGTCTCGATCAAATTCCAGTTGATTGAGTCTGACAGCAGCGGCTCAATATTGCTGTACTTTTCCTTCGGACCGGCACGATAGAGGTTAAGGTCTTTAATCCCACGAATCCGTGGCATGAGCTTGATACCCAGCAGATAGGACAAGGCGAAAACCGCATAATTCTGTGCTTGTATGTCACCATGAATGGTATCGGGACGGATATCAGACATATTGCCCATCAGGCCATCGAGAATGTAGATACCCTCGTAGGTTCCGCACGATATGAAATGGCTGAAGAGTGCGATGTATTTGTCCGATACGTGGTAGTAGCCAATGCCCCCATAGCCGCCGTAGCGGATATGGTATTCGGACAACATGTTCTGCTCGTAGAGATTCCACTTTGTTCCATCTGCAGACGCGTGTTTTCCGGTACCCCAATATGCGGGAAGTTCAAACTTATCGTAGGCATTGACGACGGAGGTGATCGCCTTATCCAAGGTGTCTTCCGTCACGTATTTCAGGTTGAGCCATGCAATTTGCTTGCGACTCATGCCTTTGATGGAGCGCGCGGTTTGCTCGGGACCCAGGTTGCAGCCATAACAAAAGAGAGTGGTCAGCAGGCGCATCCGAATCTCTTCCAGACGGCTATCGGCGCCAGAGACGTGCCTGAAATGTTTGTGTAAGTCCAACCATCACTCGACGTCGGTCAGGACATCGACGATGCCGGTGGACACCATTCTTTGCGTTAGTTCCTGTTCCAGCTCGACGGTGGCGGCAGACAGCTCGGATCTGGCTGGTTTTTTCAGAATGAGGCGCCCGTCGATGATTTCTGCGTGCGCATTCTTAGGAAAGGCGTCGTCGATTTGCTGCGTTTTCGCGAGTAACTGCTGCCGCAGAATATCCACGAGTGCTGACGGCGTAGTTTCGATCCCCGTCACCCGACCATAGTCTTCAAGTTCTGCAGCCAGAGTATTGTCATCGACCAGCTGCTCTCGATAATCATCGTAGCGTTCGCCGTGCTTAATGTAAAGATCCCCTGATTTTAAATCTTCCTTGATCTGCTGGAAAACGGCGAGCTCGAAATAACGTCGATCGATGATGGCGTCATGGGCATTTTCCAAGTCGACGAAAACGAGTTTTCGCCACTGGGCCGGCATCCATTTCAACGATCCCACATCCAGGTTCAGTTCACTGAGTGTCGCCGTCTGGCTTCTGGAAGTTCGCAGCCTATGCAATGCATCGATCATCGATTCCATGGTCGTGTCGTCAGAGCTGCATTTTGGCGCCGTGATCTCCACGCAGTTCAACAACTGGGCGCGCACTGCCTTGTATGGTTGAAGAAGGAACGGAAGGTAATTGCGGCCTGCGTAAGCCAGGAGTTCGTCGCAGTCCAAAACCAGCGCTTCGACATCGGCCTTTAGCGTGGACCCGATCGCTTGGACTCTCTGGGTATCTGTTCCGTTGATTTGGTAGGCATCCAGAATATCGCGCAACTGACCAATCAGCATATCCGTCTTCTGAAGTCTGTCTTGCTGGAACTCCAGAAGCTTCTGCCGAGCCGAATTTTCCAAATTCTGCATCATGCGGATGAGCATTTCCGCAGCGTCGTCGAGCGCCTGTGCATGTCGCGTGCGAATCAAGATTACGGCCAATGCGTAGCGCTTGAGCGGTTTTAGCTCGGTCATTTCTGCCGCGTCCATCGCGCGTGCAAGATGGCGGAACTGCCTCAGTTTGGGCACCGGGATCTCAGGCCGTGGCAGCAATTCGACCAGGTGCTGAAGACGTTTTACATGCTGCAGGTAGCTGCGAGTTTCCTTATTGGTGGGCCGTTTGGGCTCTCGTTTGAGCATCTGCCAGCCGGAGACCGATTCACCCGGCTCGACCTTGAGCAGCGAGTCGATCAAATCCTTGGTCTTTTCGTCCAGCTGATTGGTGATGCTTGCAAAATGTTTGCTGTTGCTGGCCTCCCTGGCGCCAAACGCCATGCGGTCCAACGTGGAAAACGCCGGGAGCTCGTAGCGATGATGCGCGAGCTCCTCCAGCATCACGTTCAGAATATCCACGACTGAATGCTTGGTATCAGCCGCTTCTGTCGCCCGTTGTTTGAGCCACTCCCAGCCGTCTGCGTCGAGCTTTCGCACGTTCATGAACTCGCGCACCGCATTGAGAGTTTTCGTCTGCCCGCCAGACGTCTCGAAGCGTTTGAGATCTTTTTGCTGCGGGGCAATGGAGAGTCCAATTTGCTCTGCAATGTGCTCGCAGATGACAGAGGGCACCGCATTTAGCTGCGGGAAAAAGCCCAGGCGCTGGAATAGTTTCAAGTACATCAGCGTTGCCACGCGCTGCAGACTTCGCCCACGCAGGCTTTCTACAAAGGCGACCTCATCCTTGGTGGGTGTAAACGCGGTGTTCAGTTCATGTGGGGAAATCTCGGGCTTGAGGTACGGATAGGCGGTCTCGGTTAGCGTTGTCATTTTGGTTTCAATGCGAGGCCATAGATGCGCAGAGTCCCTGTCAATAGCTACAGGCCGCTTTGGTCTTCAGCGTCCCCCCAGGCCGGAAACTATTCCCAGCGCTCTCCCGTTGCAATGTCCTGAACCGTTGCTTCGAGGGTACATTCGCTGTCTCCGGCAACCCGGTACATGTCGTCCAACAAGGTATAGATGGCCTCTGAAAGCTCCTCGCGCGACGGCGACGGGACCGCGATCGTGTAGAGGGTGCCATCCTTGTTCAAGCGCTGCATCGCATAGCGTTCCAGGCAGGTTTTTTCGATCAAGCGGTGCGCCCGCGTCAGCCCTCGAGACATTTTGCTGAAACGGCTGAGGGACAACTTGACGCGCAGCGCTATTAGCGGGACGGTTGGTGCCGAGAAAGCCTTTTGCTGGAGCTCATCCGCTGAAATTTGTGTGCCGGACTGTGGAGGTGTCAGCGGCGTGGGAAGGTTTTGTTCAAACCTTGTCTGCAGTTTCTGTGTTGAGGTATCAAGATAACGCATTGCCGACTTGACGTCCCGCCAGCCGACATAGTTCATGAGCTCCTTCAGATCCCAACCAGAGTCGCGCGCCCAGCTGGCAAAGCCGCGGCGCAGAGAATGGCTACTGAACTCTTCAGATGCGGGCACGCCAGCGGCATCCAGCAGTGCGCGGAGCAGCGGTATCAGGCTACTGCCTGCCATCGCAGTATTTGACAGGTGCCCCCATCGATCAATGCCTCGATACAGCGGGCCAGACTCCAATCCAGCCAAGACCTTCCAATAGCTCAAGGCGTTGACCGGGCACATCTGTGAAAGTGCTGGGCATTTGAACTCCCGCCCGAGGTTCTGGCGATCACCCTTGGAGCGCCCCAGATAGCAAGTCAGACCTTCTCCAGGAACGATTTCGACGTCTTCTACACGCAATCGAACGATTTCGTCAGAGCGAAAGCCTCTCCAAAATCCCAGAAGAATCAAGGAGCGATTCCTGGCGTACTGACCTTGCCCCTGTTTCGTGTAGTTCTTAACCCACGATTCACGCGGCCTTTTTGCGCTGTGCCTCGTACCAGCGTTGTTCGTACTGCATCGGGCT
>NZ_QAIM01000195.1:0-3669 GCF_003061035.1 Acidovorax sp. HMWF018 | reverse complement strand
GCGCGTTCCAGGCAGCGCGTTTCGAAGCCCTCGCGTGCCCCATCGTCGCAGTGGTCGATCAGGCCCATCGCCGCGGCCTCGCGCGCCAGCAGCGGCAGGCGCTGCGCCATCAGCGCCTTCGCGCCGGCCTCACTCAGGCGGCGCGGCAGCAGGTAGGTCCAGTACTCGGAGCCGTAGAGGTTGCCCATATTCTTGTAGTGCGGGTTGAGCACCACGCCACCGTGCGCCCACACCTCGTCCGCCGCCAGCGCCAGGAAGGCACCGCCCGCGCCCGCGTTGCCGCGCAGCACGCTCACGGTGAGGCGGTCCGGCGTCTCGATCACGGCGAGCGCCGCGTCGTTCATCGCCTGGATGTGGCGCCACGAGGCGTCGGCCGCGCTGTCGCCGGGCCGGTGCGCGGCCGCCTCGATGGCGTTGAGGTCGATGCCGTTGCTGAAGAAGTCTTCACCCCCCAGCAGCATGAGCACGCGCACCGGCCGCTCTCGCAGTTCGAGCAGCGCGTCGCGCAGGCGCTCGCAGCGCGCGATGGACATCGCACCGTTGTGGAAGTCGAAGCGCAGGCAACCCACGCGCGCGCCGTCGGGGCCGTGTTCGGTGTAGCGCAGCTCGCTCCACTCGTCGTCGGCGCGTTGCAGCGGCACGGGCAGGCGGGGCAGGGCGAGGGCCTCGGTGGCGAAGGCGTCGGCCGCGGCCTGCTTGAAGCCGGGTGCGCCGTCGGCCACGCGGCGCGCCTGGCCGATCCACACGCCGCCATCGCGCGTGCGGCGCAGCAGCGCGCCATCGCGCACCGCCAGCACCTCACCCGGCGCGGCGTGCGCGAAAGCCGCCATCGTGGCGGCAGAAGCGGCGTGGCCGTCGCCCAGGTGGCAGGCGTGGCCCCAGAGCGCATCGAGCACGCCGGGCTGGCCGTCGGCGCAGCGCAGCCGCGCCAGCACCTCGGCGGTGCCGTGCCGCGCCCAGTCGATGGCGCGGTCGGCCTGCCGCATCGCGGGCCGCCATTGCGCGGGTGGTGGTGCATCGCCATGGCGCTCGCCGTTCCCGAAACGCTGCACGGCGGCGAGCGTGGCCTGCAGCGCGGCCTGCGTGACCTCGCGGCGGTACAGGCTGCCCTTGCTAGCTTCGCGCATGGCAAACGCCGCGTGCGCCCACACCGGGCCGGCGTCGAAATCGGCGTTGGCCTGCAGCACCGTCACGCCCCATGTGCGCTCGCCGCGCAGCACCGCCCAGTCCAGCGCGCTCGGCCCCTGGTCGCCCGGTGGGCCGGGGTGCACCACCAGGCAGGTGAGCGCCTGCCACACGCTGGCCGGTATGCGGCGCTTGAGAAAGGGCGCGAGCAGCAGGTCGGGCCGGAACAGCGCCACGGCCTCTTCGGTCACGCGGTCGTTGATGTCGAGTTCCACGCTCACCGTGTGGCCGCGCGCGCGCAGCTCGGCGAACAGGCGCTGCGTGAGGCTGTTGAAGCTGTGGCACAGCAACAGGATGCGCAGGCCGCCGGGTGCTGCGCTCATGTGGGTGGCCGCAGGCCCTGCAGCTCGCGCGCGGCGTGCTTGCGGCCCATGTGGGCCGAGAGCCGCGTTTCGATGTGGTCCAGCGCGGTGTTGAACGAAGTCACCGTGCGCGCGGCGCGCAGGGGCTGCACCACCTCGGGCGTGTCCACGCCGAAATGCGCCGCCAGCCGCGCCAGGGCCTGGCGGCACAGCGCTTCGTGCACCGGCGCCGGCAGCTCGCGTTCCAGCTCGGTTGGGGGCGAAGGCGGCGGTGGTGACGGTGCGGCCGGCGGTGCCACCGGTTCGATCAGCCCCAGCGCCAGCAGCGCCTGCATGTGTTCGCGCACCTGCGGCACACCGCGCTCGGCCAGCGCGCGCACCGTGTCGCTGCCGTTCACCATGATCAGCACCGAGCGCATGGCGGCCGGCACGCGCTCCGAGCGCTGCACGATCTCGGCCCGTCCGCGCGCGGTTTTCTGGAACACCTGAGAAGACACCATCAACTCCTTCCGGCGCGAAGTGCTTTCATCCAGAGACAACGAGGGTCCGGCTTCGCCGGCCCAAGTTGTCGCCCCCTCGGGGGGAGGCGCCGAAGGCGACGCAGGGGGGTCAACATATCCTGGGAAGCTGTTCACCGCTGAGCCAGTCGACCACGCGCCGCCCGCCGAAACGCGTGGCCATCTGCACGAAGTGGTGCGGGTCGGTGGTGACCTCGCCGATGCGCGCGGCCTCGGCGCCCAGTGGATGGGCGCGCATGGCGGCCAGCACCGCGTCGGCCGCCTCGGGCGCACACACCGCGACCAGCTTGCCTTCGTTGGCCACGTACAGCGGGTCCAGGCCGAGCAGTTCGCAGGCCGCGTCCACCTGGGCGCGCACCGGAATGGCGGCCTCCTGCAGCAGCATGCCCACGCCGGACTGGCGCGCGATCTCGTTCAGCGTGGTGGCCAGCCCGCCGCGCGTGGGGTCGCGCAGCACGCGCACCGCGCCCGGCGCGGCGTGCAGCATGGCGGCCACCAGCGTGTGCAGCGCGGCGGTGTCGCTTTCAATGGTGGTCTCGAACGCGAGCGACTCGCGCTGCGAGAGCACCGCCACGCCGTGGTCGCCGATGGTGCCGGAGAGCAGCAGCACGTCGCCCGCGCGCGCGTTGCGCCCGGCGATGTCCACGCCCGGCGGCACCACGCCGATGCCGGTGGTGCTGATGAACACGCCGTCGCCCTTGCCCTTCTCCACCACCTTGGTGTCGCCGGTGACGATGGGCACGCCGGCGGCGCGCGCGGCCGCCGCCATGGAACGCACGATGCGCTGCAGCTCGGCCAGCGGAAAACCTTCTTCCAGGATGAAGCTCGCGCTCAGCCACAGCGGCGTGGCGCCGGACATGGCCACGTCGTTCACCGTGCCGTGCACCGACAGGCAACCCACGTCGCCGCCGGGAAAGAACAGCGGCGAGACCACGTGGCCGTCGGTGGCCATCACCAGCCGGCCCTGGCCGTTTGGGAACGCGGGCAGCGGCAGGCGCGCGCCGTCGTCGCCCTGGCGCAGGTAAGGGTTGTCGAAGGCGGCGAGGAACAGTTCCTCGATCAGCTGCGCCGCCGCCTTGCCGCCCGCGCCGTGGCCCATGTCCACGCGGCCGTGTTTGATGTCGAGCGGTCGGGTGTAGTTCTTCTTCACCGGCTTCGGCGCCGGGGCCTCGCCGCTGGCGGTCTGGTCGATGTCGGCTCTCATGGTGTGGCCTCCTCGGTGGCGGCCACGACCGGAATGTCGCGGAAGCGCCCGTAGGTGTAGTGCGCCGCGCAGGCGCCTTCGCTCGACACCATGCACGAGCCCACCGGGTTCTCGGGCGTGCACACGGTGCCGAAGATCTTGCAGTCGGTCGGCCGCTTCACGCCGCGCAGGATCGCGCCGCACTCGCAGGCCTTGTTGTCGGCCACCGGCTTGTAGTCGAGCGCAAAGCGGCGCTCGGCGTCGAAGGCCGCGTAGGCCTCGCGAATCTTCAGCGCGCTGTACGGCACCTCGCCCAGGCCGCGCCATTCGAAGCTGGGCCGCAGCTCGAACACCTCGGACACCACGGCCTGCGCCTTCAGGTTGCCTTCGGAGGTGACGGCGCGGCGGAACTGGTTCTCCACCTGCGCGCGGCCTTCGTTGACCTGGCGCACCAGCATCAGGATGGCCTGCATCACATCCA
>NZ_QAIM01000194.1:0-1097 GCF_003061035.1 Acidovorax sp. HMWF018 | reverse complement strand
AGGGCCACGGCGGTGTTTACGACCGGTTGGGGGAACATGGTCTGCAGCGTGCCGGCGATGCGGCCAAACTGCAGATCGCGGTCGGTGTAGTCGGTGTCGCTATACAGCTCTTCCAGAAAGAACTGTGCTGCGGGTCCGAACGAGGGCGAGCCCATCAGGTCCGCATAGGTGCCCCGAAAGCGCCGCGCCTGCAGGCTTTTGACGCTGCCCACCGCCGCCCCCAGCGCCGGTTCGCCCGTGCGGTGCAGGCGCAGGGCGGTCACGTCGGCGATGCAGTCGCGGATGGTCTGGGCGGCATCCATGGGGCAGGGTCCTTTCTGCATTCTGCGGGGTTCGGTGTCGGGCGGTGGTCAGACCGCACAATGCGGCTGGTCGATTACAACATCTGCCCATCACCACCATGATCGCGCGCTGGCAACGAATCCTTCTCCTGTTCATCCTGCTGACCATGGCCGCCTGGCTGGTGTGGCAGTGGCCCCATTCACCGTTGCGTGCCGTGCTGGGGGCGCTGGTGCCGCTCTGCATTTACCTTGTGGTGATGGCCGTGGAGTTTGTGCTGATGCACATCACCAACCATGCCGATGCTGCGCCACGTGCCCGCCTGTCGCAGGTGGTGGGTGCCTGGTGGGCCGAGGTGTGGGTGGCGTTGATGGTGTTTTGCTGGCGCCAGCCGTTTCGCCATGATTCCGTGCCCGACTGGCTGCCTGCACAGCCGACGGGAAAGCGCGGCGTGGTGCTGGTGCATGGATTCATGTGCAACCGGGGGCTCTGGCTGCCGTGGTTTGCGCCTTTGCAGGCGCGGGGGCATGCCTATGTGGCGGTGAATCTGGAGCCGGTGATGGGCTCGATTGACGAGTACGCGGACATCATTGAAGACGCTGTGCGCCAAGTGACGGCGGCCACGGGCCAGGCACCGGTGTTGTTGTGCCACAGCATGGGGGGCTTGGCGGTGCGGGCGTGGCTGCGGGCGCACCAGGCGGATGGGCGGGTGCACCGTGTGTTGACGCTGGGCACGCCGCATGGGGGCACGTGGCTGGGGCGTTTCAGTCGTGCGGTGAATGGGCGGCAGATGAGCCTGGCGGGGGACTGGGTGGTGG
>NZ_QAIM01000193.1:0-1478 GCF_003061035.1 Acidovorax sp. HMWF018 | reverse complement strand
CGGGTGAGCTGTCGGTGGCGTTCATGTATGTGCTGGAGCGGCTGGGGCCGGAGGAGCGCGCGGCCTTTTTGCTGCGCCAGGTGTTCGACTACGACTACCCCGAGATCGCCGCCCAGCTGGGCAAGACCGAGGCCAGCTGCCGCCAGATGGTGCACCGCGCCAGCGAGCGCGTGCAGCAGGCGCGCACCCGCTTTGAGGTGCCGCAGGCCGTGCACCACCAGTTGCTGCAGCGCTTCATGAAAGCCGCCCAGAGTGGCGACCGCCATGCCATCGAGGCACTGTTGAGCGAAGACGCCCAGCTCATCGGCGATGGCGGTGGCATCGTGCCCTCGTTTCCCAAGCCGCTGGTGGGGCCGTTTCGCATCACCAACCTGTACTGGGCGGTGTTCCGGCGCCTGGGCGCGCAGGTGGTGTACCGCATGGCGCTCATCAACGGCGAGCCGGGCCTGCTGCGCTATGTGGGCGGGCGCATCGAGTCGGCCCAGGCGTTTGTGACCGATGGCGAGCGCATCGTGGCCATCTACGCTGTGCGCAACCCGGACAAGCTGGCCGGCATCCCGGCCATGCTGCCGCTGTAAAGACACGGGCATGGCGCCGTCCGCGCAGATCATCACGCGGGCACCTCCGGCGAGTGCGCCAGGGCAGAAAAAACGCAGGCCACCTGTCACAACCTGGCACGGTGCAGCGTCTTGAAGGGTATGGAAGACGGCAGTGTGGCCACACGGTAGCAAGGCCACACACGAGCGCCGTCTTTCACCACCGTTATCAACACCCTTTCACACCAGGAGTTTTCCATGTCGCAACACAGTGCCCGCCTGCCCTACCACCAACTGTCGTCCAAGGCCTTCATGGGCCTGGTCAACGTCTCTGAAACCATCAAGAAAGGCCCGCTGGGCACCCGGCTGGCCGAGCTGGTATTCCTGCGCATCTCGCAGATCAACGGCTGCGCCTACTGCATGGACATGCACTGGAGCGCGCTCGTCAAGGACGGCGCCGATCCGCGCCACCTCAACGCTGTGGCTGGCTGGCGCGAGGCACCGTTCTTCAGCGAACGCGAACGCGCCGCCTTCCGCTGGGCCGAGATCATCACCGCCACGCCCCACAGCGACGCAAGCGATGACGAATACGCCAAGCTGAAGGCCCTGTTCTCCGACGCCGAGATTTCCGACCTGGGCTTTGCCATCGCCATCATCAACGCCTGGAACCTGCTGAACGCGGGCATGCGCGCACCGATCCCACAGGCCGGCTGAACGCTGGCCGATGAGGGGTACAGGCCGGTGAAGGGGACATCGGCCCGTGGGGCCCGCTGCGGGCGCCATGTACCAGAAATTCGCGTCGAAATGGCCGATAGCGCTAGTGATTCATGCCTCTTTTGCTATCAATAATGAAGCACAAGGCACCCGACACATGGCCGCGGGTGTAGCCTGCCTGACAGACCCAGCCACCGCCCCGCCCTACAGTGGTGTCTTCCCACCCAC
>NZ_QAIM01000192.1:0-3171 GCF_003061035.1 Acidovorax sp. HMWF018 | reverse complement strand
TGCCGGGGGGAAAGGGGGGCCAAGCTTGCCATGGGGCGCGAGTGTAGGCGACGGGGGCTGTCGCAATCGTTCAATACCGACTCGGCGCTGCGCTGCAGCATGTGGGGCATGAACTCGTCCACAGTCACCACGTCCTCTGTTACTTCTCCCACTCATCCCCCCACGCCTGCAACGCCACGCGGCCCGCGAACCCGTTGGTGGGGCCTGCCGCTGCTGCGCGCCATGCGGGCCGACTACCTGGGCTTTGTCACCCAACTGCAGCGCGAGCATGGCGACCTCACCCGCATGCGCTTAGGGTATGAAGATGCGTGGGACCTGATGCACCCCGACCTCGTGCGCGAGGCACTCGTCACCCATGCCGACCAGCTCATCCGCTGGGAGCGTGGCATGGAGGTGTTTGAAGAAGTGTTTGGCCAGAGCGTGCTGGTGACCGAAGGCGACACCTGGCAGCGCCAGCGCCGCATGCTGATGCCCGCCTTCACTCCCAAGCGGGTGGCAGGCTACGCACAACTGATGACCGATGCCGCCCGCAGCGCGCTTGAAGCGGCCGTGCCCCCGGGCCAGCCCGGCGCCCAGGTGGCAGTGGATGCGCTCTGGACCGATGTGGCCATGGATGTGATCCTGCGCACGCTGTTCAGCACCTCGGCGCAGGCCGATGCGCGCGAAGCCGCCTGGGCCACGCAGACGTTGTCGGAAGCCGCCTTCCGCGAAATGTTCATGCCCTTCACGCTGCCCGACTGGCTGCCCCTGCCGGGCAAGGCGGCCAAGCGGCGGGCTATCCGGTCGTTGAAGGGCTTGGTCTGGCGCCACATCCATGCCCGCCAGGCCGAGGTGCCACCGCCCGATGCCCCTGCGCGCACGGACCTGCTGCAGATGCTGCTGGCCCTGCGCGACGAGGAAACCGGTGAGGCCTTGTCTGCGCAAGAGGTGTTTGACCAGTGCATCGTCAGCTTCCAGGCCGGACACGAAACCAGCGCCACCACGCTGCTGTGGTGGACCCTGCTGATGGCCCAGCACCCCGAGGCCGCGCAGCGCGCCCAGGCCGAGGTCGATGCCGTGCTGCAGGGCGGCACCCCCGGCCCCGAGCATCTGGCCCAGCTGCCCTGGCTGGGCGCCACGCTCAAAGAGGCGCTGCGCCTGTACCCTCCGATTGCCGCGCTGATGAGCCGCCGCACCACCGCGCCCATCACGCTGGGCGGCGTGCCGGTGCCCCAGGGCGCCATGCTGCGCATCACCCCTTGGGTGCTGCACCGCGATGCGCGCTGGTTTGCCGAGCCGGACCGTTTTGTGCCCGAGCGGTTTCTGGACGGCGCTCCGTCCATTCCTCGGGGCGCGTGGATTCCGTTCGGCCTGGGGCCTCGCGTGTGCATTGGCCAGCACTTTGCGATGCTGGAGATGACGCTGCTGGCGGCCATGCTGTTGCAGCGGTACACGGTGCGGCTGCCGGTCGGGGGCGCCGTGCGGGCCCCCAGGTTTCAAGTGACGCTGCGGCCGGACGGAGCGTCCGCGCTATGGCTGCAGCGGCGTGGGTGACGCTGCCGACAGCCGGCTTCAGGGCAGCTCTGCGCCGCCCATGCGTCCCAGGATCGTGCGTGTCCGTCCTGCCAGATACGCCGAGCCGGGCGTTTTCTCAAAGCGCTTGGGCGCGGGCAGCATCACGGCCAGGCGCGCGGCTTCGGCAGTGCCCAGGCGGCTGGCGCTTTTGCGGAAGTAGTGCTGCGCGGCCGCCTCGGCGCCGAACACGCCTTCGCCCCATTCCACGTTGTTGAGGTAGATCTCCAGGATGCGCTGCTTGGAGAGCAACTGCTCCAGCGCCAGTGTGAGAACAAACTCCTGCCCCTTGCGCAGCAGCGTGCGTTCGCCCGACAGCAGCAGGTTCTTGGCCAGCTGCTGGGTGATGGTGGAGCCACCCCGGATCTTGGGCGCACGCACCGGGCGCTCGGGGGCACGGGCCTGCGCCTTGCTGGCCAGGGCTTCGGCCTTGGCGTTGCGCTCCCAGGCTTTTTCGATGGCGTTCCAGTCCACGCCGTCGTGGTTCACAAAACCATCGTCTTCCGAGGCGATGACGGCGCGCTTGAGGTGGTCGGAGATGTCCGCGTACGGCACCCATTGCTGGCGCCAGGGCACGTGGCCTTTGCTGGCCAACAGCGTCCAGGCTTCAGAGCGCTGGAAGGTGGTGGATTGGGGGTTGATCGCCACCATGGCGGCAATGCGCAGCACGAAGAACAGCTGCAACGCCACGAAGGCGATCACCAGCAGTCCCAGCCAGCGCAGCACGGCTTTCATCGGGGCGTCCTCGGGGCTCAGGCCGCAATGGATTGCTGCATTTCGCGCAGCACCTGGGCCGAAGGCGGGCGCACACCGCGCCACAGCAAGAAGGCTTCAGCGGCCTGTTCCACCAGCATGCCCAGGCCGTCACGGGGCTCCGCACCGTGCTGGCGCGCCCAGTCGAGGAAGCCTTGCGCTGCGGGGCCGTACATCATGTCGTAGGCCAGAGCGCCCGGGCGCAGCACGCTGGCGGGGACCGGCACACCGCCGCCAGAGAGGCTGCTGGCCGTGGCGTTGATGATCACATCGAAATTGGCCGATAGCGCTAGTGGATCTTGTGCCGACAGCTCTGCTTTTTGTAGCGCTGCCAGTGCGCTGTGCGACTGCACCAGCGCTTGCGCCTTGGCCAGGGTGCGGTTGGCCACGGTGATGTGGCGGGCGCCTGCCAGCAGCAGCGGGCCCAGCACACCTGCGGCCGCGCCACCGGCACCCACCAGCAGTACGTCGCGCCCGGCCAGCGACACCCCTGCGTTGTGCGTGATGTCGGCCACCAGGCCCAGACCGTCGGTGTTGTCGGCGTAGATGCTGCCGTCGGCGCGAAAGGTGAGCGTGTTGGCGGCGCCCGCCAGCCGCACGCGTTCGCTGCACTCGGTCGCCAGGCCCGGCGCGTCGGTCTTGAAGGGCACGGTGACGTTACAGCCGCGCCCGCCCTCTGCCGCGAACTCGCGCACGCCTTGGGCAAACCCATCCATGGGCACCAGGCGGCGTTCGTAGGCAATGTGTTCACCGGTCAGCTCGGCAAAACGGGCGTGGATGGCAGGCGAGCGGCTGTGGGCGACCGGGTTGCCCATCACGCAGTACAGGTCGGCAGGGGAGGCGGGGGATGTCATGGGTGGCTAGGGC
>NZ_QAIM01000191.1:7926-13797 GCF_003061035.1 Acidovorax sp. HMWF018 | reverse complement strand
TCCTTGGACTCGCTGAAAAACTAATTTCTGGCAATCATCAAAATGATGATACGGCACGGTCTGTATTTACCAGAGCTTATCCGATGCTAACTGTCTCTGCCCCTAGCTGGTCTCTCAAAGGAAGTACAGAAGTCGAGATAGATGAGGGTGAAAATGATAGTGATGATTCTACCGACGTTCAGGAAAGTCGCGAATTACTCTGGAGTGAGGTTAAAGTATGGCTGAACGATGTAAAAAGCTTATCCAACACAACTTTACCCTCCGCAATTTTTCTAGGCAAGGTTTGGACTAGAATTTATTTTAGCTTGCATAATGCCGCCCAAGAACTAAAGAGTGCTAAATTTGGTACAGTTATGGAGATTTTCGCACTCTGTGTAATTAATGCTTTTTTGGTAGAAGAAGCAGAACACCATATGCCACGCTCTTCTGCGAACCCAACGGATCTATGGCGGATTGATAGAAACAACCCTCGAAAATCGGCGAAAAGCTTCATAGATAAAATGACCGCCGTAAAACCTCAAAGGCAAGATTTTCCCTTTACTGCTGTTATAGCGACGTGCCCGCTAATTCTTGGATTTCTAGATGTGAAAAAAGGGTATGCCGAGGCACTTAAGCCAATGTTTCCAGAAGGTTTTGACATCAACAAGTTGCTCTGCCCCACTAAAGTATTCAATCAAATAGAAAACATTTCTATTACAGGGGATTCATCAACTTCTGATAAGAGGCCACCTCGAATAAGGCCTACCAATACAGGGGGTAGCGACGCAGGCTCAGACACCGAATCATGAGCGCCCAGGCTGCCTCTATAGGCTCGCTTCTTTCTACACTGTTACTGTCTGATCACCGGATTCTGCGCTTAGCTTGGGCGACGTCATTTGTGCAGAAATTGGACTGGGAAGATTTCCGGGAGCCCGCGTATCTTGCCTACCAGCCATGGGCCGCGCGCTTCCCAGATCATGTTTTCGACTCGGCATGGCGCTTCCTCGAAGCGCAAAAGCAGCATCGCAATTGCGTTGCACTCACTACGCTTCAAGCCCTAATCAGCGAATACTTGGAGTTGCGGCATGGCGAGGTACGAGTTCAAAGTAAGAATTTGGGTGCGTGGCAGCAAGGTGTAGTCAGCCGACTCTCCTCTGCTCCAATTCAGGCCTTAGCGGACCTCGTTTTTGGGGTGGGGCGCTATGGGCCATCCAGAGCACCATCGCAGGCCCAAGATTGGCGCGATAGATCTACACCTCCGTGGGCACGCCACGTCATGCCCTTGCTACGCTCCGAGGAAGCGCTGCTAACCGACTATGTCGAGCGCGAAGGCTTGCATGAAACCCATCTGCATCTGAACGGGAGCACACACGCAGAAATTTGCTGGCTGCGCGCGATTCGAGACCCGAGGGCAGAAGTCCGTGATTTTGTTGCAGCTTGGACCCGGCGCAAGAACGCAGACCGGGTCCGTGAACTGGTGGGTCAGGCAAATCCAGATTTGACTCCCCTGATATTTCTAGAGCATCTGCGAGTTGCCAGCCGACTCCGCGTCTGGTTAGTCGCCGCCGCCGAGGACAGACTCGCTCCAAGCGCAAAACCGCCAGCGTGCTGTCAAAGCTTAGGAAGCGCGGCCGAAGATGAGTGGTCTATCGGGCTTCGACTCACTCAGCCATCTTGGCGGCAAATTGCCAATGTAACGGACGAACTTACTTGGATGGCTGGACTTATGGCCCAGCTTCAGCAACGCCCTAGCATTCAGTTGTCACGGATGTTGCATGCCTATTTGCTTCTTCAGAACGAATATTACCGTTTACTAGTCCAGAGCGAGTCCCAATACGGCTTTGATCAATTCCAAAAATTCACCTTAACTGAACTGCGCGAGCCTGCTGAAAAGGACTATCGGTCACGCTTCCATGCCATGCACGGCGTTCGATCTGCGACCAGTACGGTCGGATACTTGGAGGGACGTTTTGCACCTAAGGGCGACCCGCTAAAGGCCTGCCGGCTCTTCCACGCCATTTTGGGCGGATACCTCAATTATTTACGCGATGCTGGCGCTGCCAATAAATCTTCTTATAGAGTCCCTCGTTCCCTTTCCGCTCTGTTGAACGAGCTAGATAGTTGTGTGGACTTGCATACTGAAAAGCACCGCAGTATTCATCGGCTGGCACTGGTTGCCCATTTCATAAAGCAGGATTGGCCACCAAAGGAAAAGGGAAAGGCGGGACCATATCGACACTACCCGCTCGACATTCAATTGCGTCAGGCAGCCGCTGTACTCCTTTCAGTCCTTAACCGTTGGCCTAAGCTAAAAACTTGGGTTCGAGGTGTGGATGCGGCTGCTAATGAGCTACACGCACCGCCAGATGTGTTCGCGCCTGTGTTCCGTGTATGTCATAGAGCTGGGCTGACGCGGCGTACATATCACGCTGGCGAAGACTTCCGTCACTTACTCTCTGGCATTGCCACCATGTGGGAAGCACTGGAGTTCCTAGACTTACGGGATGGCGACCGCATTGGGCACGGCACCGCCATGGGAATCAATCCGCGCCTCTGGATTCAGCGCATGCCCGGTTCACTTAACCTGCCTCGGGGTGAATGGATGACCGGGGTATTAGCTGCGTGGCAATTGCTTCGGGACGTTCCAGAGATGCAGGCATGCGTGCACCGTCTCCAGCGTGAGTTGGAAGATATCGCACATAAGATCTTTCGGCAGACGCTGACAGTACCTGACCTAGAGCGCGCGATGGCGCTTCGTGGTTTGAGTCGGCTTGACCTCCTGCGCTACCGAACCGATGCAGAAGATGCTCGTCACGAACCTCTGAGCCAGCACTGGCTTGAGGAATTCGAACGCGTCCGATCTGCATGTGAGGAACAGCCGAGGGCCGTGGACCTCCTCTGGAAGTGGTTGAACGATCCGGAAGTTCAGAAGCGAGCGAACGAGTTAATCACCAGAGAGAGCGATTTCTTGGATTCCAAAAGTTATGTTCTGCTACAACAAGCATTGATGCAGCAAGTGGCGAAACGAGGCGTGCTTATAGAAACGCTACCGTCCAGCAATGTCCGGATTAGCCAATACCAACACATTGACGAGCATCACTTTCTACGCTGGATGCGAATCCCTGGCCATATCGAGGAGGGCGATCCAGAAATCATGGTTTGCCTAGGTTCCGATGATCCGGGGATTTTTGCAGCCGACATCGAAACAGAGTTCTACCTACTTTATGCATCATTGAGAAAAAAGGGGCTCAGCGATGTAAAGGCGCTTGAGCATCTCAGCGCCTTGAACGAGCGAGGCAGGGTCTATCGATTTCACCATCCTGCGTTGCTGTAAGCGGTAGGCAGCGCCTCTTTCTACGTGATTTACTGGCGATACCTGCAGTGCTTCTGAACCCTAGCGGTAGGTTAGCGAAAGACCATTTCATACCCAGTAATAAGAAGGGTTGAAGGGGGTGCTGCGCATGCCTTTCAAGGCGACTAAAGTGCGAGCCTTCTAACACGCTCATCAGCCATAGTCACATAGCGGAGCAGCTTAGTCTTGCAAACGTCGAAACCCGCGCTGAACCCCTCCGTGTCCCCCAGCCGACGAACAAACACCTGCGCCATTCCAAGCGCCTCCTTCCAAGCCGCCGCGCTGACCTGCTCCCCCACCGTCAGTTCCAGCGTCCGATCCGGCAAACCGCCCCCTGCCGTGGGAGCAAACGCCATGGGCGTCATGTCATACGCAGGCGCCAGCTCGTAAGGTCTGCGCCCCTCTGACAAGCACGACAGATTGCCGCTGTGCATGTCGGTGTTGCCGATCAGGGTGCCAAACGCCCACAGCAGGCAGGCCGTGTCAAAGGCTTGGGGGGTGATGACGCCCTCCTTCCACAACGCTCTGGCAATCACCGGCCAGTTGCCGCCGCTGCCGACAAACTCTGCGTCCAGCGCGGCGAAGGAATGCAGCGCCCTGCGCCCCCGCGCGCCCAGCCGGTCAAACCGCTGTACCTCCAGAAACCGTTGGGTGCCGTGCATCCAGGTCATCGACTGCGCGGCAGCCACGCCGTGGTCACGCAGCACCTGCAGGGCGATGTGCTCGGCCAGCAGCAGGTCGCGCCAGCGGGCGCTCACGGGGGTGTCGAGTTCTGCGGTGAACTTGACCATCACATGCGCGGCGGTGCCATCGGCTTGCTCTGCGTAGGCGGTGAACTTGGGCTGCTCGCCAGCGGCTGAGGAGCCTGCCACTTCGCCGCGCGCGGCCAGGTCGGCCAACCGGGCGTAGGTGTGCAGCTTTTGCGCGGCTGCAATCGGCACGGGGTCGGGCGCGTTGACGAACTGGTCGCGCGCGGTGGGGCCGATGAGCAGGTTGCCGGGCATGTCGTCGCCCTGGTCCAGGATGGCGCGCAGCGCGTGGGTGTCGCTCCAGTCGCCCAGCCGCTCGGGCAAGCCCAGGCGCTGGCCGTGCCGCTGGCAGTACGCGCGCCCCAGGTAGCCCTGCGGGCGCATGTCAAAAATCCACCACGGCAGGCCGTCGCTGTGCAGCCGGGCTCCGCCCGCTTCGACCATCACAAAGCCCTGCGGGCACACCGGGACCAGGGTGCCCAGGGTTTCGAGCGCGCCCTGGGGAGTGACGCGGTACACGGTGGCATGCAGATCGGCGCGCTGGGGATCGCGGAGGGTGTATTGAATAGATCTGGCGGCGCCAAAAGGCACCACCTCGTCACCCAGCGCGCTGAGTGCCCGCGAGACGGTGGGCTGGCTGAGCTGCAGCGCCTGGGCCAGCGCCTGCGCCTTGGCGGGGCCGGGGCGCAGCAGGGGGCGGATGGCGTTGGCGTAGGTCTGGGCGGCGGAGGGCATGGCCTAAGGATACGCCGATTGAATTGAAAATTGAATAGATAAAAGAATAGATAAAACAGGCTGAATGGACGTATCGAGATCGCCCGACTACGCCGGCAACCGCACCGCAGCCTCCCACAGCGCCTCGGCAAACGCCATAGCCGCCGGTTGTTGCTGCGTGCCCCGGCGGTAGGCCAGGTACAGGTCCAGGTGCACCACGGGCTCGCGCAGCATGGCGACGCCCAGGCCCTGGCGCAGGCATTCTTCCAGTGCAAACGAAGGCACGATGGCGCTGCCACGGCCTGCGCGCACCATGCCGATGAGGGTGCCGATGAGGTTCATGCGGGGGCGCTCCTGGTGGGCCAGGCCCAGGCGGGAGAGCTGCTTTTCGATGACCACCTGGATGGGGTTGCCCGACGGCAGGCTGACCAGGGGCACGTCTTTGAGGCGGCTCCAGGGCTGGCTGTCTGACAGCTGGCCGCTGGTGTGCGCCGCGTCGGGCGGGCTGATGCGCATGAGGCGGAACTTGCACAAGGGCTGGCGCGACAACCCCACGGCGGGTTTGACGAAGAAGCCAAAGCCAATGTCGGCCTCGCCGTCGAGCACGCGCTGGCGCACGGTGCCCACCTCGACATCGCTGAGCTGCACCTGCACGCCGGGGTGGCTGTGTGCAAAGCCGCGAATCACCTCGGGCAGCAGGCTGGCCGAGATCATGGGCGTGGCCGCTACAAGCAGGCGCGAGCGCACGGCGGCCTCGTTGCCGTCCAGCACGGCGCCCAGGGCGCGCAGCTCGCCCACCACGCGCTCGGCCACGGGCTGCAGGCGGCGCCCGGCGTCGGTCAGGGTGATGGACCGTGTGGTGCGGTCAAACAGGCGGGCGCCCACCTGATCCTCCAGCTCCTTGACGAGCATGCTCATGCCCGAGGGCGACAGGTGCACCTGCTCGGCCGCCTTGGCAAAGCTTTGCAGGCGCGTGACCTCCAGAAAAGCGTGGAGCTGGCGGGTGCTGACATTCATCAGCTTTGATGAAGAATTCATCAGAATTTTCCGTTTGATCAATGTCAAGAGTGTCGTTGT
>NZ_QAIM01000191.1:1245-7906 GCF_003061035.1 Acidovorax sp. HMWF018 | reverse complement strand
CCCCATGTTCGATCAGCCTGCATTGCGTGCCAACGCGCACCCGCCCTCCCCCCAACGCCGCAGCCTGGTGCTGGGCGCGCTGGCCGCCACGGCTGCAGCCGCCACGCCCAGGGCCTGGGCGCAGGCCGGTGCCGATGCACCGGTGCGGCTGGTGGTGCCATTCACGCCCGGCACGGGCATCGACCTGATTGCGCGGCAGATTGCGCAGCCGCTGTCTGACCGGCTCAAGCGCCCGTTTTTTGTGGAGAACAAGGCGGGTGCGTCCGGCATCATCGGCACGCAAGAGGTGGTGCGCGCTGCGCCCGACGGCACCACGCTGCTGGTCAGCGTGAACACACTGGTGATGAACATGGCGCTGTACCCCAAGCAGGGCTTCAACCCGCTGACGGACCTGGTGCCGGTGAGCCAGACGAGTTGGGGGCAGCTGCTGCTGGTGGCGTCCGCCGGGTCCAAGATCGAATCGCTCAAGGACCTGATGGACCGCGCCCGGGCCAAGCCCGGCTCGCTCAACTACGGCTCGCCCGGTGCGGGCACTCCGCACCACCTGGCCATGGAGCTGCTGAAGAACCGGGCCAAGATTTCGCTCACCCACATCAGCTACCGGGGCACCGCCCCGGCCGTGACAGACCTGCTGGGCGGGCAGATCGACGCGATGTTCTTGCCCATCCACGTGGCCTTGCAGCACGTGAAGGCGGGCAAGCTGAAGGCGCTGGCCATCAGCTCGGACACGCCGCACCCGCTGCTCCCCGAGGTGCCGTCGCTGGGCACCCTGAAGCTGGGCGACCTGAACGTGGACATGTGGTACGGCGTGTTTGCCCCCGCAGGCACGCCCCGCGCGATGGTGGACCGGCTCAACACCGAGCTGCGCGACGTGCTGGCCTCGCCCGCCGTGGCCAAGTCGTTCGAGACCCAGGGCATGACGCCCGCCCACAGCTCGCCAGACGCCTTCCAGAAGCTAGTGACGGCTGACGCCAAGCGCTGGGCCGACCTCATCAAGGCCCAGGGCATCACCGCCGAGTAACCACGGTCACTCGCACCACGCAGCAGCGCGCAGCACTGCACAACATCGCACCGCAGCCCGCACCGAACCGAATCGAACAAAACCAACAATATGAACCAGCAAGCAACCGTGGCGCCGCAGCGGGACGCCGAAGTGATCATCGTGGGCGGCGGCCCGGTCGGCATGGGCCTGGCCATTGAGCTGGGCCAGCGCGGCGTGAGCGTGATCGTGGTGGAGCGCTATGTGCAGCCCCAGCCCATCCCCAAGGGCCAGAACCTCACGCAGCGCACCATGGAGCACTTTCATTTTTGGGGTGCTGAAAAGCAGCTGCGCGCAGCGCGCACCATTCCGGTGGAATACGGCATTGGCGGCCTGACCGCACATGGCACGCTGCTGGGGCCCTACAGCTACGACTGGCTGCAACGCGACCTGGTCAAGCCCTACTACTTCACGGCCAACGAGCGGCTGCCGCAGTACGCCACCGAGGCCGTGCTGCGCCAACGCGTGGCCCAGCTGCCGTCGGTGCAGACCCTTTACGGCTGGGAGACCAGCACCGTGGCGCAGGACGATGCGGGCGTTTCCGTCACCATCCAGCAACGTGGCGACGGCAAGGCCCAGCGCGTGCTGCGCGGCGCCTATGTGGTGGGGTCGGACGGAGCGCGGTCGGTGGTGCGCGAGCAGGCGGGCATCAGCCACACCCGCACCGACCACGACCGCATGATGGTGCTGCTGGTGTTCAAGTCGCAAGGCCTGCACCAGTTGCTGGAGCGCTACCCCGGCAAGTCTTACTACAACGTGCTGCAGCCCGAGCTGAAGGGCTACTGGAAGTTTCTGGGCCGGGTGGACCTGGGCAGCACCTGGTTCTTTCACGCCCCGGTGCCGCCGGGCACCACCAAAGACAACTTTGACTTTGCCGCCTACCTGCACGAAGCGGTGGGCGCGGAGTTTGAGGTGGAGTTTGAGCACATCGGCTTTTGGGACCTGCGCTTCATGCTGGCCGACAGCTACCGCAAGGGCCGCGTCTTCATCGCGGGTGATGCCGCCCACAGCCACCCGCCCTATGGCGGCTATGGCGTGAACTCGGGCCTGGAAGACGCGCGCAACCTGGGCTGGAAGCTGGCCGCCGTGCTGCAAGGCTGGGGCGGCGAGCGCCTGCTGGACTCGTACGACGCCGAGCGGCGCCCGGTGTTTGCGTCCACCATCAATGACTTCATTGCGCGGTCCATCGAGACAGACAAGGAGTTTCTGGACACCCACGACCCGGCGCGGGACCGGGCCGCGTTTGAAGCCGCTTGGCAGGCGCGCGCGCAGGGTGCCGTGGGCGAGGTGCATGCGTTTGAGCCGCACTACGAGGGCTCGGGCATCGTGTGGGGCAGCGAGGGCCGCGCCAGCAGCGCCAAGGGATCGCACCGGTTTGAGGCGCGGCCTGGCCACCACTTGGCACCCGCCACGCTGCCCAGCGGGCGCAATGTGTTTGAGGAACTAGGCCCGGGCTTTTCGCTGCTGGTGGTGGGCGGCGACGGCGCCCACGCGCCATCGGTGCAGGCCTTTCGCGAGGCGGCGGCGGGCCTGGGACTGCCGCTGCGGCTGGTGGACTGTGGTGACGGGGGTGAAGGCACCGAGCCTGCGCGCTATGGCGCACCGCTGGTGCTGGTGCGGCCCGACCAGTTTGTGGCCTGGACGGCGCCTGCTGGCGGCCCCGTGGTGACCGCAGCGCAAGCCCGCGACGTTCTGGCGCGCGTTGTGGGGTAGCCGCACGGGCGAGGCCGCTGCGTTAGCGGCAACGCCCCAGCCCGGGAGTGATCCAGGCCAGGGCGCGATCCAGGCCAGGGCGCCAGGCAGCCAATCGCTCAGGCGGCCTTGCGCAGCGCGGCGGGCGCCACCGGTGCTTGCTGCCCGTCGCGCTCTGCCACCTTGGCGCGCACCAGGGGCAGCAGCTCGCGGCCGTACTCGATAGCGTCCACCAGCGGGTCAAAGCCACGGATCAGGAAGGTGGTGATGCCCAGGTCGTAGTACTTGAGCAGTGCGTCGGCCACCTGCTCGGGCGTACCCACCAGCGATGTGGAGTTGGACCGGCCGCCCAGCTCGCGCGCAATGGCCGTCCACAGGCGTTCGTCCACACGGTCGCCCTTGGCGGCGTCGGCCAGCAGGCGCTGCGCGCCCTCGCTCTGCTGCGGGCCCACGCCGCGCGAGTAGCCTTGACTCACACGCAAACGGCGCGTGTCTTCCAGAATGCGCTCGGCCTTGGCCCAGGCTTCGTCCTCGGTCTTGCCCAGGATGGGGCGGAACGAGATGCTGAAGTCCACATGCCGGCCCTGCAAGGTGGCCTCGGCGCGCACACGGCGCACCAGGTCGCCCGCCTGGGCCAGCGACTCGCCCCACAGCGCATACACGTCGGCATGTTTGCCGGCCACCTGCAGCGCGGGTGCAGAGGCACCGCCAAAGTAGATAGGCACGCGCTGGCCTTGCAGGGGCTTGACTTCCGACACCACGCCCTTGGCGCGGTAGTAGGTGCCTTCGTGGTCAAAGGGTTTGTCTTCGGCCCACACGCGGCGCAGAACGGTGAGGTATTCGTCGGTGCGCGCATAGCGCTCGTCGTGGTTCAGGAAGTCGCCATCGCGCTGCTGGTCTTCGTCCGAGCCGCCGCTGATGTAGTGCACGGCCAGGCGGCCGTTGGTGTAGTGGTCCAGCGTGGCCAGCTGGCGCGCGGCCAGCGTGGGCGCCACAAAACCGGGGCGGTGCGCCAGCAAGAACTTGATCTTGTCGGTGACCGATGCCGCGTACGTGACGGTCAGCAGCGTGTCGGGGCTGGACGAGCTGGCAGGCACCAGGATGCGGTCAAACCCCGCGTGCTCGTGCGCCTGGGCAAACACGCGCACATAGGCGGGGTCCACCGCCGGGCCCTTGCGGGCGATGGTTTCAGAGACTTCGTGCGGCTGGATCATGCCGATGAACTGGACGGGCATAGCGGGCTCCTGTGGCGATGGGGTGAAACAAGGTTGGGTGAATGGTTGGCAACGTCACGCGTGCGGGACTGCAGCCATGATCTGCCCGCCCCTGGCGCGCGCCAACGAAGAAAAACGCGTTTGCAAAGTTGTGCGGCGCATAGGCCCCGCTGAACACGGCGATGGGGTGCACCGCCGGCGTGCGCGCCGCTATGCTGTGGCGGGTTGCCATCCAGACTCCGCAGCCTGGCCGCCAGCGTCGGCATGGTCGGCCAGTGCGTTGCAGACCTGCACGCCTAGCCCTGGCCTCTGACCGCTGGCTCCTCGCTCCTCGCTCCTCACTCCTCACAATGGCCAGCCCACTTCGCATCCAGAAAGGACCCAACCCACCATGCTCTCGCACGTTTTTGTTGGCATCACAGATTTCGAGCGCGCCCTGGCGTTCTACCGGCCGGTGCTGGCCTCGCTGGGCATACGGGAGCGCTTTTGCGAAGCCGAGCGGCCCTGGGCGGGCTGGGAGTCCACCCCCGGCCCCCGGCCGCTGTTTGTGATTGCCCGCCCGTTCAACGGCGAGGTGCCCCACCCTGGCAACGGGCTGATGGTGGCCTTCATGGCCGCCACGCGCAGCCAGGTGGACGCGGCCCATGCGCTGGCGCTGAGCCTGGGCGGCCAGTGCGAGGGCCGACCCGGGCTGCGGCCCGAGTACCACGCCAACTACTACGGCGCGTATTTTCGGGACCCGGACGGCAACAAGCTGTGTGTGGCGTCGCACGGACAGGCGTAGCGCAGGGTGGCGCCTGGCGGGCGGGAAGCCCCTGCGCTGCTTATCTAAGGAAAAATGGCCTCAAGCGCTAGTCGATAAAACGCTGGCTGCTATTCTTTTAAGAGCAACCTGAACGCGACCCAGGCGTTCGCTCGCAGCCCGGTGGCAACACGCTGGTGGCGGGCGCTGTCAGTGCGGGAAGCCGCCCCGCACCAGCCGCACGGGCTCTGCGTCCATGCGGCGAATCAGCGCCTGCAGGCCATCGCCCGCAGCGTTGGCAGCTACATCGGCAGGAGGCAGCTGCTGGGCCGCTGGCGCAGTGCGGCAGACCAGATCGTCCTCCGACCATGCGGCCTTGCCCGGCTGGCCCCGTGCGCGCAGCCAGCCCGCACGGTCTGCGATGAGCTGGTGGCCGGGCAGGTCGCTGGCGGGCACCCCCAGCACCAGGGCCAATGCCAACGGCGCTGCGGTATCGGTGGTCAGGCATTCCGCATCGGCGGCAGCAGCATCGGGAGTGTGCGGCGCGCCGGGCCCGGGGTGCGCCACCACCAGCGAAACAAGGCGTGGATCATCGGCAGGCAAGGGGCTGCCGCTGCCTGGCAGCACCACGCGCAGCCGCTGCCCCACCAGGCTGCGCGCCGTGTGCTGGCGCCCCTGGCGGCACAGCACGGCCACGTCGGGCAGGCGCACGGGGCGGTCCCAGGTGCCCGATTCGCGCAGCATCTGGCCTGCGGCATGGGCTTGCAGGTAGTCCAGCACCTCCCACACCTGCGCGTCGGTGAGCTGCGTGGTGTCAAAGCCGGGCATGGTCTGCGCGCCGTTGCGACCCTGCATGCCGTGGCGCACGCGCCAGAAGAGTTCGCCGTCCAGCCGCTTCCACAGCAGCGCGCCGTTCAGGTTGGGCGGCCACATGGCCAGCCGGGCTGCGTCGGGCCCTTCGCCGTTGGCACTGGCGCCATGGCAGCGCACGCAGTGCTGCTGGTACACCGCCTGGCCACGCACGATGCCCTGCGCAGTGAAGCCCGTGGGTGACTGGTGCAGGCTGGTGGCCACAGCAGGCGTCAGCAGCAGGTGGCGATGGGGCCAGGGCGCAAACACCACCAGTGCAGCGGCCAGCCACCACAGCGGCCTGCGGCCGCGCCGCCACGCCGCTGAAGTCGCCATCGCCAGCAGCGCCGCACCCACACACAGCAGCGACAACAGCACGCGCCGCGCGTGGCCGGCGTCCACCACCAGCATCTCGGCGGCCACACGGTGCGCAAACGGCCAGGCGGGCTGGCCGTGCACATCGGGCGCCAGGCCCACCGCATGCAGCAGCGCGCGCAGGCCCTGCTGGGTGGCCTGCAGGCCTTCGAGCAGTGCGGCCAGCCACTCGGGCGGCAACGACAACCAGGCCAAGGCGGTGGCTACCAGCTGGCGTCCAGCCCCAGCAACGCCAGCGCCTCGTGGCGCAGGGCCGCCAGGCGGGGGTCGCCCCGGTGGCGCGGGTATGGCAGGTCGTTGACCAGCACCTGCTTGACGCGCGCAGGCCGGTCAGAGAACACCACCACGCGCTGCGCCATGAACAGCGCTTCTTCCACATCGTGCGTGACGAGCAGGGCAGAGAAACCCGCACGCTGCCACAGCTGCACCAGCTCTGTCTGCATGGACAGGCGGGTGAGCGAGTCGAGCTTGCCCAGCGGCTCGTCTAGCACCAGCAAGGTGGGGTCGTTGACCAGTGCACGCGCCAGCGCCACGCGCTGCGCCATGCCGCCCGAGAGCTGGTGCGGGAAGGTCTTGGCAAAGTCCTGCAGCCCGACCAGGGCCAGCGCTTCGTCCACGCGGTGGCGCTGGGATTTGAGGATGCCCCGCGCCTGCAGGCCCAGGGCCACGTTGTCCCACACGGTGCGCCAGGGGAACAGCGTGGGGTCCTGAAACACCACGATGCGCGACGGGTCGGGCTGGGTGATGGGG
>NZ_QAIM01000191.1:0-1235 GCF_003061035.1 Acidovorax sp. HMWF018 | reverse complement strand
GTCCCACACGGTGCGCCAGGGGAACAGCGTGGGGTCCTGAAACACCACGATGCGCGACGGGTCGGGCTGGGTGATGGGGGCGCCATCCTGCAGCAGCTCGCCGGTGGTGGCGGGCTCCAGCCCCGCCACCAGGCGCAGCAGCGTGCTCTTGCCGCAGCCGCTGGGGCCCAGCAGGGCCACGAACTCGCCGGGTCCTATGGACAAGTCCAGCTCGTCGATCACGTGCAGCGGGCCTGCGGGCAGGTCAAACCAGTGGCTGACATTGCGCACGTCAATGCGTGCGCCGGTCACACGGGCCGCCGTAGAGACTTCAGGAACCGTCACGGAACTCACCATTTCACCACCCCCTTCTGCCAAGACAGCACCCTGTCGCGCAGCACAAACAGCAGCGTGATCACGCCCGAGAACAACAGCGCCATCACAATGAGCGCCGCATACATGTTGGGATACGCCGCCCAGCCCTGCGCCCAGGTGAGGTACCAGCCCAGGCCCGCTTTCACGCCCAGCATCTCGGCCACCACCAGGGTGGAGAACGCCGCGCCCAGCCCCATGAACAGGCCCACAAACACCTGCGGCAGCGCCGCCGGGATGGCCACGCGCAGCACCAGAAACCAGGGCGACGCACCCATGGTGCGGGCCACGTCATAAAAGTTCTTGTGCACCCCGGCCACGCCCGACCAGGTGAGGATGGCCACCGGGAAGGCCGTGCCCAGCGCAATCAAAAAGATCGCCGTGGACCAGCTGGACGGGAAAAAATAGAAGCTGACCGGCAGCAGCGCGGTGGTGGGCACCGGGCCCAGGATGCGCAGCACCGGGTGGATCCAGTAACTGGCCTGGCGCGACCAGCCGATCAGCACGCCCGTGACAAAACCTGCAGCTGCTCCAATCGCAATGCCCAGCGCTAGCAGGCGGATGGAGGCGCCCGCGCTCTCCAGGAGGCGCGGCCAGTCGGTGGCGTACACCTCCACCAGGCTTTGGGGCGGTGCAAAGAAGGGCGGCGGCAGCGTGCCCAGCTTGGCGGTGAACACCTCCCACACCGCCAGGCCGACGGCGATGGCCACCAGCCAGGGCCCGGCCGCACGCACGCGGCGCACCACGGCAGCCAGCGGATGGGCCAGCACGGTCAGCGCCAGCAGCAACGCCGACACGCCCCCCGCACCCCAGGCGAACTCTTCGGTAAACGCCCATTCGCTGAAACCCGCCGGCTTGTTGGGCCACAGGCCCGTGAGCAAGGC
>NZ_QAIM01000018.1:9395-11949 GCF_003061035.1 Acidovorax sp. HMWF018 | reverse complement strand
AGACAGGACAGTGGTGACCCCATGAGCACCGTAGTGAACGAAGCCCCGACCACCAACCCCGCCCTCTCCGCCCCCGTCGGCTGGGCCGACGAGCCTGCAGAGGCAGCCGCCAGCGGCGCCGCCCGCATGAAGATCGAGCGTGAAACCCACAAGCTGGAAAAGCGCCTGTGCCGCGAGGTCGGCAAGGCCATCGTCGACTTCAACATGATTGAAGAAGGCGACAAGGTGATGGTGTGCATGTCCGGCGGCAAGGACAGCTATGCGCTGCTCGACATCCTGCTCAAGCTCAAGGCCCGCGCGCCCATTCACTTTGACCTGGTGGCCGTGAACCTGGACCAGAAGCAGCCGGGGTTTCCTGAGCATGTGCTGCCCGAGTACCTGGCCAGCACCGGCGTGCCCTTCCACATCGAGAACGAGGACACCTACAGCATCGTCAAGAAGCTGATCCCCGAGGGCAAGACCACCTGCAGCCTGTGCAGCCGCCTGCGCCGGGGCATTCTGTACCGCGTGGCCGATGAGCTGGGCTGCACCAAGATCGCGCTAGGCCACCACCGCGACGACATCCTGCAGACGCTGCTGCTCAACATGTTCTTTGGCGGCAAGATGAAGAGCATGCCCCCCAAGCTGGTCAGCGACGATGGCAAGCATGTGGTGATCCGCCCGCTGGCCTACGTGGCCGAGAAAGACACCGCCCGCTGGGCTGCGCACCGCAACTTCCCCATCATCCCGTGTAACCTGTGCGGCAGCCAAGAGAACCTGCAGCGCAAGCAGGTGGGCGAGATGCTGCGCGAATGGGAAAAGCGCTTCCCCGGCCGCGTGGAGAACATGTTCAACGCCCTGCAGAATGTGGTGCCCTCGCACCTGCTGGATGGCAGCCTGTACGACTTCAAGAACGCCAAGGCCACCGGCATCGCCAGCGAAGACGGCGACAAGGCCTTTGACAAGGAAGAGTTTGCGGCGCCATCGCCATCGCTGCCCGGCGTGCAGGTGGTGCAACTGTCGTGAACTGCCGGGGCCAGCGGCACTCTCACGGAGATCCTTGTTTCAGGACACTCTGACCATGACACAGCGCCGATGGATTCCCGCCCTGCTCCTGGGCCTCACCGTCACCCTGCTCGCAGGCTGCAGCACCACCCGCGTGGTGGAGGGCCAGGTGCAGAGCTTCTCAACGCTGGCGGCCGTGCCCGCACCTGCCACGTACCGCATTGAGCGCCTGCCTTCGCAGCAGGCCCCTTCGTTCGACACCATCACCACACTGGCCGAACAGGCCCTGGCGCGCGCGGGCCTGCAGCGCGACGATGCTGCGCCCCGTCTGCTGGTGCAGCTGGGCGTGCAGGCCGACGCCGTGCCGCGCTATGACCCGTTCCGCCCTTACGGCCCCGGCCCCTGGGGCATGGGCGGCTGGTATGGACGGGGCTGGGGGGTGCATGGCATGTGGCGTTTTGGCGAGCCCACGCCCCTGCACCGCAGCGCGGTCAGCATCGTGATGCGCGACGCCAGCACCCAGGCCGTCGTGTACGAAACCTCAGCCGTGCACGAAGATGTGTGGGTGAGCGATCCGGCCGTCTATGGCGTGCTGTTCGACGCCGCACTCAACGGCTTTCCGAAGCCGCCCGAGGGGCCGCGGCAAGTACGCCTGCCATTGGTTCCGCCCTCACACTGATTCCCTCTACGCCCGTCTATTGCATGCACGCCACCCGCATCGTTGCCATCCGCCACGGCGAAACCGCCTGGAACGTGGACACCCGCATCCAGGGCCACCTGGACATCCCGCTCAACGACACCGGCCTGTGGCAGGCCGCCCAGGTCGCCCAGGCCCTGGTGGGCGAACCGATTGCAGCCATCTACTCCAGCGACCTGCAACGCGCGCACGCCACCGCCCAGGCCGTGGCCCACACCACAGGCGCCCCGTTGAAGACCGAGCCGGGATTGCGCGAACGCAGCTTCGGGCACTTTCAGGGCCGCACGTTTGCCGAGATCGAGGCCGAGCTGCCCGAGGACGCATTGCGCTGGCGCAAGCGCGACCCCCACTACACGCCCGAGGGCGGCGAATCCCTCGTCACCTTGCGTGACCGCATCGAACGCACCGTGACCGCGCTGGCGCAGCAGCATGTGGGCGAGCAGGTGGTGATGGTGGCGCACGGCGGCGTGCTCGATGTGCTGTACCGCCTGGCCACGCGCCAGGACATCCAGGCGCCGCGCACCTGGCAACTCTCCAACGCCGCCATCAACCGCCTGCTGTGGACGCCTGACGGCCTCACCCTCGTCGGCTGGGCGGACACCCAACACCTTGACCAGATTGTCCTGCGCGATGAAAACCACGCCTGAATTGCAATCCACCATCGGCCAGCGGGTGGACGCTATCGACACCCCCGCCCTGGTGGTGGACCTGGATGCCATGGACCGCAACATCCAGCGCATGGCCGACTTCGCGCGCAAGCACCACGTGCGCTGGCGCCCCCATGCCAAGCTGCACAAGAGCGCCGAACTCGCGCTGCTGCAGCAACGCGCTGGCGCCCAGGGCGTGTGCGTGCAGAAGGTCGCTGAGGCCGAG
>NZ_QAIM01000018.1:0-9385 GCF_003061035.1 Acidovorax sp. HMWF018 | reverse complement strand
ACCATCACCAACCAGGTCATTGCCATGCCCAAGCTGCACCGCGTAGCGCGGCTGGCGGCGCTGCTGGCGGCACGCGGCGGTCGCCTGGGCGTGGCCGTGGACCACATCGATGGCATCGAACGCCTGGCCGAAGCCATGGCGCAGTACGGCAGCGACGCGGGCATTGATGTGCTGGTCGAGATCGACGTGGGCCAGGGCCGCTGCGGCGTGCCGCCGGGCGAGGCCGCCGTGCCTCTCGCGCTGGCCGTGTCGCGCAGCCCCCGCCTGCGGTTTGCGGGGCTGCAGGCCTACCACGGGCGCGCCCAGCACCTGGCCAGCAGCGTGGGTCGGCGCGAGACCATCGCCGCTGTCGTTCGCGCGGCGGATCACACGCGCCAGCTCATCGAAGCCGCCGGGCTGCCCGTGCCGCTGATTACCGGATCAGGCACAGGCACCCTGGTTCACGAGGCCGCCAGCGGCGTGTTTGGCGAGTTGCAGGCGGGCTCGTTTTTGTTCATGGACGCAGATTACGCGCGCAACGAACGCGATCCCGCGCAGCCCGCGTTTGAACATGCGCTGTACGTCAAGACCCAGGTGGTGTCGGTGCGCGACACCCACGCCGTGTGCGACGCCGGTCACAAGAGCCACGCCATTGACTCCGGCCTGCCCACGGTGGCCCTGCTGCCCGCCGACCGCACCTTGCGCTATGCCAACGGGGGCGACGAGCATGGCTTGCTCTACGCAGACGCTCCCGATGCCCGCCTGCCCAGCCTGGGACACATGCTCTGGCTCATCCCTGGCCATTGCGACCCCACGGTCAATCTGCATGACTTTTTGATCGGCGTGCGCGGCGGTTTGGCGGCCGGCACGGTGGAGCGCATCATCCGGGTGGATGCACGGGGAGCGCTGACATAGGCGCAGCCCTCTAAAAACCGGCGCTATAGGGGTTCACCTGCCCCGGTGTGAGCTGGCTGCTGGACCACAATCCGGCAACATGAGCCCCAGCCAGATCATCGTCCTTGCCACACCCGTTTTCTTCCTGCTGATCGCCCTTGAGCTGGCCATTGGCTTCAAGCGCCAACGCAACACCTACCGCCTGGCCGATGCCGTCAGCAGCATCAGCCTGGGCATGCTGAGCCAGACCAGCGCAGTGTTCACGCGGCTGCTGCGCATCGGCATCTACACGGCCCTGTTCGAGCATGTGGCGCTGTGGCGCAACGATGCGTTCTGGACCAGCCTGCCCGGCTGGCTGCTGGCGCTGGTGTTCTACGACTTCTGCTACTACTGGCTCCACCGCATGGGGCATGAATCGGCCGTGCTGTGGGCCGCGCACGCGGTGCACCACCAGAGCCAGGACTACAACCTCAGCACCGCGCTGCGCCAGACGAGTTCGGGCGCGCTGCTGGGCTGGATCTTTTATGTGCCCATGGCACTGGCGGGCGTTCCGCCGCTGGTGTTCGGCGTCGTGGCGCTGATTGACCTGCTCTACCAGTTCTGGGTGCACACCGAGCAGGTGGGGCGCCTGGGCTGGTTCGACCGCTGGTTTTGCAGCCCCAGCAACCACCGCGTGCACCATGCCGTCAACGATGCCTATCTGGACAAAAACTACGGCGGCATCCTGATCCTGTGGGACCGGATGTTCGGCACCTTCAAGGACGAAGACGTGCAGGAGAAATGTGTGTACGGCACCCGCGGCCTGCTCAATAGCTGGGACCCACTGTGGGCCAACGCCCAGGTGTACGCGGGGCTGGCGCACGACAGCTGGCACGCACGCAGCTGGCTCGACAAGCTCAAGGTCTGGATCAAGCCGCCGGGCTGGCGGCCTGCGGACGTGGCGGAGCGCTTTCCCCAGCCGGCCTTCAACATGGCGCAGATGGCGCGCTACCACCCACCGATGTCGCGCGCCGTGCAATGGTTTGCACTGGTGCAGTTTGTGCTGCTGCTCGGGGGCGTGGCGGCCTTTTTGTGGCAGGCCGATGCGGCGCCGCTGGCGCACAACGCCGTCTGGTTCGCTGTGCTGCTGACAGTGCAATGGTCGCTGGGCGCTGTGATGCAGGGGCGCCTTCGCATGCTGATGGCGCTGATGCTGCAAAGCGCGGCACTGGCCACGGCCACCAGCGCGCTGGAGTTCACACAATGGCATTGGCTGTTCAAACCGCTGACCATGGCGATTGCTATTATTTTGGTAGCTGCCAGTGCATATTCGACTAGCGCAAGAGGTGCAATAGGTGCAAAAACTCCCTGGGTCTTGCTGATCGCGGCCCTGGGCGGGTCATTGGCGGGGGATGTGTTTCTCATGTTCCAGGGCTTCTTCATCCCCGGCCTGGTGAGCTTTCTGGTGGCGCATCTGTTTTATGTGGCGCTGTTCAAAAGTGGACAGGCATGGTTTCCGCACCGGGGTGCGCTGGTGGCCACGCTGGGCATCGGCACGGCCATGTACGCCTTTCTGTGGACGGGTGGCCTGCCACCTGCACTCCGCGCGCCCGTCGCAGCCTATGTGCTGGTGATTGCGTTGATGGCGGCCCAGGCCATTGGCCGCGCCACCGTGTTGCGCGACGCCGCTTCGCTGTGTGTCGCCATCGGCGCCGGGTTTTTCATGCTCAGCGACTCGCTGCTGGCCACCAACCGGTTTGTGACGCCCCTGCCCATGGCGCAGGTCTGGGTGCTGGCGACGTATTACGCTGCGCAGGCGCTGATCGTGGTAGGCATGCTGCGGGGCACAGCCCGCGCAGAGCCCAGCTCTGCCACGCCCCTCACACCCCAAACAGATCTTGCCCGCTCGCCTTCGGCGGCGTGACCCCCAGGTGGCGGAACGCCGCCAGCGTGGCAATGCGTCCACGCGGCGTGCGCTGCAGGAAGCCCTGCTGGATCAGATAGGGCTCGATCACGTCCTCGATGGTGCCGGCCTCTTCGCCAATGCTGGCCGCGATGTTGTCCAGCCCCACGGGGCCGCCATCGAAGCGGTGGATCACGGCTTCGAGCAGCTTGCGGTCCATCACGTCAAAGCCTTGCGGGTCCACATCGAGCATGGCCAGCGCCTTGTCGGCAATGGGTTTGGTAATGCGCCCATCGCCCTTGACCTCTGCATAGTCGCGCACCCGGCGCAGCAGCCGGTTGGCAATGCGCGGTGTGCCGCGCGAGCGGCGGGCGATCTCGAAGCCACCCTCCTCATCCATCGGTGCATGGAGCAACCCGGCACTGCGCTGGACAATGCGCGCCAGCTCCTCGGCCGTGTAGAACTCCAGCCGCGCCACGATGCCGAAGCGGTCGCGCAACGGGTTGGTCAGCATGCCCGCACGCGTGGTTGCGCCCACCAGGGTGAAGGGCTGAAGGTCCAGCTTGATGCTGCGCGCTGCCGGCCCCTCGCCGATCATGATGTCGATCTGGTAGTCCTCCAGCGCGGGGTAGAGGATTTCCTCCACCACGGGTGACAAGCGGTGGATCTCGTCGATGAAGAGAACGTCGTTCTTTTCCAGATTGGTCAGCAGCGCCGCCAGGTCCTTGGGCTTTTCCAGCACCGGGCCGCTGGTCTGGCGCAGGTTCACGCCCAACTCCGCCGCGATGATGTGCGACAGCGTGGTCTTGCCCAGGCCGGGCGGGCCGAACAGCAGCACATGGTCCAGCGCCTCACCCCGCTTCCTCGCCGCGCCGATGAAGATTTCCAACTGCTCCCTGGCCTTGGCCTGCCCCACATACTCCTGCAAGAGTTTGGGGCGCAGGGCACGTTCGATGGCCTCCTCTTGGGGGGAAACGGGAACTGCGGAGATGACGCGTTTGGCGGGGGCGGTGGAAAAGTCGTCGGTCTGGATGGTCATTGTGCGAGCAGGGAGTGCCTGCGCCTCAGCTTCTGCGCCGAACACTCACTGCGAAGTCCATGCGTAGTACATGGGGCCTTCATACTGGAAATCTTTGTGAACCAGGATCACGAAGTCGCGCTCGGCCGCACTGATGGTGTAGAAATGCGCCCGCGTTTTGGCGTTGTAAAAGCGGTATATCGGCGAGGAATCATTGCCGCTGGCTTTCTGCCCATACCAACTGACAACCTCATAACGGTATTCGGGAAGATTCGCTATGACGTAATCGCGTTCCTCCAAGCTTCCCGAATAGAAATGGGCACCGCTGGCTTCGTTGTAAAAGCGGAATACCGGATCTTTACCTGAACTCGCATTCGGATACGCATAAAAAGCAATATTCTCGTACGCGAATTCCGGCAGGGTATTGATCACGAAATCCCGCTCCGAAGCACTTGCCGTGTAAAAGTGTGCACCAGTCTTGCTGTTGTAGAAGCGGTAAACAGCTGTTCGCCCCGTACCACTGACAGCCGCCGCCAACCAGTTCTTCAATGCAGCGTTGTAGGCCACGTCAAAACGACCATAAAAATCTGACGAGGACTTGTTCGTACAAACTGCGCTCCCTCCGTAGAGGGTGCCTACAACCTTGCCATTCCTGAACAGTGCGGAACCACTGCTGCCTCCTTCGGTCGTGCCTTGGCTCCAGTTGACCCGGTAGTAGTTACCGCTGGTCCCTCCACACGAAAATTGAGTATCAGATATCGTGGTGCAAGTCGATTGGCCGACCACTGCCCCATAGCTCAACTTAAGGAGGTCGCCACGGGGATGGTGCAAACCGATGGTAGAGACTCCTGCAGCCACGGCAGATGCATCCCACCCCGCAAAAACCGCTCCTGCGGGAGGCGTGTCGTTGAGCAAGAGAAACGATGTATCGGTATCGGCACTGGCGTAGAGAAGTTTGGCCCCTCCTACCTTCTTGGTACTCGAACTCTGCAGTGCACCACTGTTACAGCTCGACGAACGGAAGAACCAGTCCGTCTGCAAGGACGAAGCCACGGTCTGATCTGAAATGCAGTGGTTGGCACTCAGGAAGTAAGGCTTGCCACTGGAGCTACCGTCGTTGAGCAATGTGCCTGTGCACAGGTAGGCATTCGCTCCTTTAACAAATACCATGCGCGCGACCGCATTGCGTTCGTTGGCGCCGTCGTTGTAGCAAGTGGCGTCCAGGTTACAGGTGTCGGCATCGCCGATGGCTTTCGCATTCTGCTGAATTTGTTCCTGGTATTCCTGCTCGGTGGGTACGGACAAGTTCGCGAAGATGTGCGACAGCTGGGGTACCGAAATTTGCAAGGTACTCGCGGCAATGCCAAGCGGCAACTCCACTTCCAAGGTCACCTCACCGCCCCCGGTATCAGGTGTCCACCACGTGCGAGCAGCATCCGAACGGTCGCCCGCAGCCTGATTGCGCTCGATCAGTTGGAGAATTTCCTGCCCGGAGATCTCGAACACCTTGTCAGGCGCCGCCTGCGTATAAACGCGCACCACTGCGCTGCCCGGAAGCTGCTGAACAAGCACTCCCAGCCGCAAACCATAGGCCCCTTCCGCGCTGAAGCTCACCGCAGCAACCAGGCCACCCGCAGGTGCTTTGCGCCACTTCCACAGGGCTCCCATCGCAGACACAGACTTGGTCGCCTCCACATCACGGCCTTGCCCCACGAGCCGTGGCCCCACCGAGTCCACGGACTGGGTCTTTTCCGCAGCCAGTTCTGCCAACGCGACCACAGCTGCTGACGGCGCTGCAGTGGCACTGCGGGACTTCACTCGAGAAACATCCTGCACGGCTTCTACAGGCTGAACCCTGCTGTCCACCTGAGACAGCAACGGAGCGTTAGGTGCCGCGTCACCTGTGCCACCACCACACGCCACCAGCAGCGCTGCTGCCGAGAAGAGGGCGGGTACCCAACGCACTACGGAAAACTTTTTCATTGTCTGCATCCTAGAAATCGCTACGACTCACGCTTGCAAGCCTCAAAAGGGTCACCACCAAACCATTGTGGGGCGAACATTTCGGGGCGATTATCAGCGGGCCAACGCCTTCAACGCCAGCTTAATTCCGTCACTCACCCCCACCTCCGCTGGCAGCGCCTTGAGCGCCGCAGCCGCCTCCTTGTCGCTGTAGCCCAAAGCCAACAGCGCCTGCAGAATGTCGGCTTGCGCATCGCTGGTGGCCGCGCCACGCACAGCCCCCATGTCCGCACCCAGCTTGCCCTTGAGCTCCAGCAGCAAACGCTCGGCTGTCTTTTTGCCAATGCCCGGCACCTTCACCAAACGGCCCGCCTCCTGCAGCGAAATCGCCTGCGCCAGGTCACTCACGCCCATCCCGCTCAGGATGGACAGCGCAGTGCGTGGTCCCACGCCGGAGATCTTGATCAGCTCACGAAACGCCTGGCGCTCAGGGGCGGTTGCAAAGCCGTACAGCAGCTGAGCATCCTCACGCACGATGAACTGTGTCAGCAGGCTCACACGCTCTCCCACGGCGGGCAGGTTGTAGAACGTACTCATGGGCACATTCACTTCGTAGCCCACGCCGTGGCAGTCCAGCACCACCTCGGGGGGATTCTTCTCCAGCAGGGTGCCGGTCAATTTGCCTATCATTGATGTCCTTTGACGACGCGGGCATGACATGCCGCGCCGCCGTTCTTGCTGTTTTCCGTTGCCTGACTGGAATTATCCGCGTGATCCTGCGCCACACATTCACCCCCCACAACAACACCCGGCTCACCCACCTGTGTGGCCCGGCCGATGCGCACCTTCGCACCATCGAGGTGGCATTGCAGGTGAGCATTGCGCACCGGCACGAGCAGTTCAAGGTCGACGGCCCCAAGGCCAAGGCCACGCAGGCGATGGAGCTGCTGCAGGCCCTGTATGAGATGGCCGAGCGCCCCATTGGCGAGGACTATATCCAGCTGATGCTGGCGGGCGACAGCGAACTGCTGGAAGCGCCAGACGACGCCATCATCCTCAACACCCGCCGGGCCGACTTGCGTGGGCGCACGCCCACGCAGAACCTATACCTGCAGAACATCGCCACGCACGACATCACCTTCGGCATCGGCCCTGCGGGCACCGGCAAGACGTATCTCGCCGTGGCCAGTGCGGTGGATGCGCTGGAGCGCAGCAGCGTGCAGCGCATCGTGCTGACCCGCCCGGCGGTGGAGGCGGGCGAGCGCCTGGGCTTTTTGCCCGGCGACCTGGCGCAGAAGGTGGACCCGTACCTGCGCCCGCTGTACGACGCGCTGTATGAACTGATGGGGCACGACAAAGTGCAAAAGGCGTTTGAGCGCAACGCCATCGAGATCGCGCCGCTGGCCTTCATGCGTGGCCGCACGCTGAACAACGCGTTCGTCATCCTGGACGAAGCGCAGAACACCACGCCCGAGCAGATGAAGATGTTCCTGACCCGCATTGGCTTTGGTGCCAAGGCGGTGGTGACGGGCGACGTGAGCCAGATCGACCTGCCCAAGGGGACGCTGAGCGGCCTGATCGACGCAGAACGGGTGTTGAAGCGCGTCAAGGGCATCTCGATCACCCACTTCACCAGCGCCGACGTGGTGCGCCATCCGCTAGTGGCCCGCATCGTGGACGCTTACGACGCCCCCCGCCGTGCCGCAGCGGCCCGCACCCGCGACTGAACTCCTAATTTAATAGCTACGCACGCTTATAAATTGGGCACCGGTAGCTTAAAACACCTCAAATGTCCTTAAACCAACTCTCCCTGTCGCTGCAGTTTGGCGCGTTTGACGAAGCCGCCGCCCACCGGGCTGTGCTGCCCCGCCACAAGGTCACGCGCTGGATTCGCCACGCCCTGGCCACCGACGCGGAGATCACCGTGCGCATCGTGGGTGCCGAAGAAGGCCAGCAGCTCAACCGCGAGTACCGCAACAAGGACTACGCCACCAACGTGCTCACCTTCGACTACACGCAGGAGCCGGTGGTGACCGCCGACCTGGTGCTGTGCGCCCCCGTGATCGAGCGCGAGGCGAAGGAGCAAAACAAGAGCCTGGAAGAACACTACGCCCACATGCTGGTGCACGGCACGCTGCATGCCCAGGGGTGGGACCACGAGACGAGCGAGGCCGACGCCGAGGAGATGGAGGCGTACGAGTCCGACATCCTGCGCGAGCTGGGTTTTGAAGACCCCTACGCAACCTGACCGGATTCAGGATTTCCCCGAGAGCCTGCCGATCGCCCACCTGAAAAACGCAGCCGTGGGCAAAGCAGTCGCACCTTTTACGGTCGCAATTCGGACTCGAAAGCGCGGAATCTCCACCTAACATCGGTGCAATGCCGCGCGCGCAACGCCGCGGCCAAGGAGATACTTTGGATACCGCCCTGCTCGTCACCGCCGCCTTCGTCGCTGGCGCCCTCAATGCCGTCGCCGGAGGCGGCAGCTTTCTGACCCTGCCTGCCCTCGTCTTCACCGGCGTGCCGCCCGTGGTGGCCAACGCCACGGGCACGGTGGCGCTGCTGCCGGGCTACATGGCGGGGGCCTGGGGGTTTCGGGAAGACATGCAACCGCCCCCCGGCCTGTCCATGCGGGCAGTGGTGCTGCTGGCCCTCATTGGCGGATCGGCCGGGGCGGCGCTGCTGCTGATCACGCCCGATGCCACCTTTCGCAAGGTCGTGCCCTGGCTGCTGCTGGCGGCCACGGCGATGTTTGCCCTGGGGCCTCGGCTGCGCCAGTGGGCCGGCGCGTCGGCCCATGGCCTCGCCGCGCCGTGGAAGGCGGCCCTGGGCATGCTGGCCGTGGCGGGGTATGGCGGCTACTTCAACGGCGGGTTGGGCATCTTGCTGCTGGCACTTTTCGGCCTGCTGGGGCAAACCCAGCTCAACGCCATGAACGGCATGAAGAACCTGGTCTCTGCGCTGCTCACCGCGATTGCGGTGGCCATCTACGCAGCAGGCGGTATCGTGCTGTGGCCGCAGGCGCTGATGATGATGGTGGCCGCCACTGCAGGCGGCTACGGCGGCGCCCGCGTAGCGCGCAAGCTGCCTGCCAACGTGCTCCGCTGGGGCATCGTGGCTACCGGGCTGGTGATGGCGGCGGTGTTCTTCTGGCGGCAGTGAGCAGCAGCCCCTTGGCCTCGCCGCCAACGCCAAGGTCCACGCCTACGGCGGTACCGGCACCCACACCAGCACCAATGGCAGGCAGCAGCCGCCCGCCGCCCCGCGTGCTGTGGGCCATGCTGCTCACGCTGCTCAGCGGGTTCGCGCTGAGCCAGGCGTTTCGAACCACCACTGCCATCCTGGCCCAGGGGCTGACGGCAGAGTTCGGGCTGTCGCCCGGGTCGCTGGGGGCCTTTGCCGGGCTGTTCGGCCTGTCGTTCGGTGTGGCCCAGTTGCTGATGGGCGTGGGGCTTGACCTGTGGGGCCTGCGGCGCACGGTGCTGACCGCTTTCCCGCTGGCGATTTGCGGGGCCGCGCTGTCGGCGGCAGCGCCCGGCTATGCGTGGCTGATGGTGGGCCAGTTGATGATCGGCGTGGGCTGCTCGCCCGCGTTCCTGGCTTGCACGCTGTTCATTGCGCGGCATTTTCCGGCCGACCGGTTTGCCTAC
>NZ_QAIM01000190.1:0-3569 GCF_003061035.1 Acidovorax sp. HMWF018 | reverse complement strand
TCGCTGCGGCGCGAGAAGGGCTGCCACAGCGGCTCGCTGCCCAGCAGCACGTTGTCCAGCACCGTGAGGTTGTCGGCCAGCGTGAAGTGCTGGTGCACCATGCCAATGCCCGCCGCCAGCGCTGCACGCGGCTGGCCGGGCGGCAGGGGCTGGCCAAAGACTTCGATGCTGCCTTCGTCGGCCACGTAGTGCCCGAACAGGATGGACATCAGCGTGGACTTGCCTGCGCCGTTTTCGCCCAGCAGGGCCAGCACCTCGCCGCGTGCCAGGGTCAGGCTGATGGCGTCGTTGGCGACGAGCTTGCCAAAACGCTTGGTGATGCCCGACAGTTTCAGGACGGGGGCGTTGGTGGAGGCCATCTACTTCCACGCCGCCAGAAACGCCCGCAACACCTTGGCCGAGTTGGCGGCCGCCAGGCCCATGAAGGTGCCCATTTCGTTCTCGCCCTCGCCGCCACCGGCGAGGTCGCTCAGTGACCGGAAGGCGATGTAGGGCACGCCATTGCTGTGGGCGACCATGGCGGTGGCGGCGGTTTCCATGTCGAGCACGTTGGCCTCGAAGGTCTTGAAGGCGTATTCGCGGAAGGCCTTGTTGTCCACAAAGGCTTGGCCCGATACGCCGTTGCCGCCCACCACCAGTTGTGGGCGCTGCTTGAGGCAGGTGGCGGCCAGGCAGTGCTCCAGGCCCACGTTCTGCAGGCTGCGGGCGGTGGCCAGCATCTTGGGGTCGGCTTCGAACCAGAACTTCTTGCTGAGCTGGGGGTTGGCAGCCGATCGCACCTCCACCGGGCGCGGGTGCATCATGCCGAAGGCGGGCATCGTCAGCTCGCTTTTCATCCAAGCGGGGGCGCTGTACTGGCCGGGCTGCTCTTCGCGCGCCATCAGCCATTCCATGTACTGGCCCCACTGTGTGGGCACCGTCACGTCGCCAATGTGCAGGCTAGGGTTCACGCCGCCCGCAATGCCGCTGAAGACCACGTGGCTCACGTGGAAGCGGTCCAGCACCAGCTGGGTGTTCATGGCCGCGTTGGTCATGCTGATGCCCGACAGGAACACCACCACGGGTTTGCCCTCCAGCGTGCCGGTGGTGAACTCCACTCCGTTGATGCTGTGCTTGGCAGGCTGCTGCACCTGGGGCAACAGCACGGTCAGCTCGGGGGCAAAAGCGGAGATAACGGCGATGCGGGGTGTGTCGTCCAGCCGCACGGCGTTTTTGCCAGGCGAGGTGGCGGCACAGCCCGCGACCACGGCGGCCAGGGCCAGGGCGCCCAGCAGGCGGGTCCACCGGGTTGTCAGAGTCGGCTTGGTGGTGTGGTGTGAAAACATGGTGGGTGAGCCTCGTCGGTGTGCAATAGCGGTGAGCATCAAAACAAACAGGCCACCGCTTTGCTGGGGTGGCCTGTGCACAGAAGTTGAGGACGCGGGCACGGCGCCCGCTGCATCCGGTGCTTACTTGGCCGTGGACTTGGGCTGGCTGTCGTCCACCTTCACGGTGAACTTGCCGGCCAGGATGTCGGCCTCCTTGGCCTTGACCTTGGCGACGATGTCGGCCGGCACCTTCTTCTCGAATGTGCCCAGGGGCGCGAGTTCGGAGCCCTTGTGTTTCATCATCGAATATGGGCCGTAGTCCTCGGCCGTGAATTTGCCGTCCTTGACCAGCTTGAGCGCGCGCTCGATGCTGGGCTCCATGTGCCACAGGGCCGATGCCACCACGGTGTCGGGGTACTGCTCTTGTGTGTTGATCACGTTGCCGATGGCGAGCTTGCCTTTTTCCTTGGCCGCGTCGCTCACGCCAAAGCGCTCGGCGTAGAGCACGTCGGCGCCCTTGTCGATCATGGCGAAGGTGGCTTCCTTGGCCTTGGGTGGGTCAAACCAGCTGTTGATGAAGGTGATGGTGAACTCGACCTTGGGGTTGGTCTCTTTGGCGCCCGCCATGAAGGCATGCATCAGGCGGTTGACCTCGGGGATGGGGAAGCCGCCGACCATGCCAATCTTGTTCGTCTTGGTCATGCCGCCAGCCACCATGCCGCTGAGGTATGCGGGCTCCTGGATGTAGTTGTCGAACACGCTGAAATTGGGCGCCTGCGGCTTGCCGGAGGAGCCGAGCAGGAACGAAGTCTTGGGGAAGTCCTTGGCCACCTTGCGGGCGGCGGCTTCTACCGCAAAGGCCTCGCCCACGATGAGCTGGTTGCCGCCGGTGGCGTATTCGCGCATCACGCGCTCGTAGTCGGCGTTGCTCACGTTTTCGCTGGCCTTGTATTCGATCTCGCCACGTGCCTCGGCGGCCTTGAGGGCCTTGTGGATGCGGCTGACCCATTGCTGTTCAAAAGGCACCGTGTAGATCGCCGCGACCTTGATCTTAGACTGCGCGAAGGCCAAAGAGGGCGCCATCGCCATGGCGGCCGAGAGGGCCATGGAGGTGCAGAGCAGGCGTCCGGTGAAGATGCGGCGAGTGGTCATGGTGGGGTTCCTTCAGACAAGCAAACAAGGAGGTTGGGTGTGCTGCTACCAAGCAAGGAGCGCGCCAGTCGGTGGCGATGTAACTGCAAACCAGCGGCAAGTCTGCCAGAGGAAAGCCACCAGTTGGTAAAAAAATGGTGCATGCGTGCAGCGCATCCGGAAACCAGGCTGGGGCACCCCACCAGAGTAGGGCTCCCAATGGGCTGTTACGCAACGCAGGGAGGCCCGGTGATGAAAAAAAAGCCACCGCTGGGCGGCAGGCCCTGCGGTGGCTGGTGCACGGGCGCTGCCGTTGTGCGCTTATTTGGTGCCAAAAATGCGGTCACCCGCATCGCCCAGGCCCGGCAGGATATAGCCGTGGTCGTTCAGCTCGCGGTCGATGGCGGCGGTGAAGATGGGCACGTCGGGGTGGGCCTTCTGCAGCGTGGCCACGCCTTCAGGGGCGGCCAGCAGGCAGACGAACTTGATGGAGCGGGGGTTGAGCTTCTTGAGGCGGTCCACACAGGCCGCGGCTGAGTTGCCAGTGGCCAGCATCGGGTCCACCACGATGATGTCGCGCTCGTCCATCTCGGACGGCATCTTGAAGTAGTACTCCACGGGCTGCAGGGTGGCCGGGTCGCGGTACAGGCCGATGTGGCCCACGCGGGCGCCGGGCACCACGTTGAGCATGCCGTCCAGAAAGCCGTTGCCCGCGCGCAGGATGGAGACCAGCACCAGCTTCTTGCCATCGATCATCTTGCCGGTCATGGTCTCCAGCGGGGTTTCGATCTGCACATCCTGCAGCGGCATGTCGCGGGTCACTTCGTACGCCATCAGCGTGGACAGCTCGCCCAGCAGGCGGCGAAAGCTGTTGGTGCTGGCGTCTTTCTTGCGCATCAGCGTGAGCTTGTGCTGGACGAGGGGGTGGGTGATGACGGTGACGTTGCTCATGGGGAACCTGAAAGGAGAAGGGCAGAGGCCTTTGCGCTGACGAACAGGCGCGCTCTGCCGCGCGGTGAGTGAAAAAGTGGGGGCTAGTCTGCCAGAAACCGTGCCAGCCGCGACAAATCGACGTTGCCGCCGCTGATGAGGATGCCGACGCGCGCTCCGTGGATGTCCACGTTGCCATGC
>NZ_QAIM01000189.1:0-3646 GCF_003061035.1 Acidovorax sp. HMWF018 | reverse complement strand
ATCGTGTGCAACATCGGTCACTTCGACAACGAGATCGATGTGGCTTCGCTGGAGAAGCTGCAGTGGGACGAGATCAAGCCCCAGGTGGACCATGTCATCTTCCCTGACGGCAAGAAGATCACGCTGCTGGCCAAGGGCCGCTTGGTGAACCTGGGTTGCGCCACTGGCCACCCCAGCTTCGTGATGAGCTCCAGTTTCGCCAACCAGACCATCGCGCAGATCGAGCTGTTCACCAAGCAGGACGAGTACCAGGCTGGCAAGGTCTATGTGCTGCCGAAGCACCTCGACGAGAAAGTGGCGCGCTTGCACCTCAAGAAGGTGGGCGCCATGCTGACCGAACTCACTGACGAGCAGGCCGCCTACATCGGCGTGTCTAAGCAAGGCCCCTACAAGGCCAACACCTACCGCTACTGATCCCTGTGCAGCGCGCCCCGGCGACGGGGCGCGCGCACGGTGGTCTGGCGCCGTTGCGCGGAGTAATGTCTGATTGCTCTTTAATTGATAGCTGCTGGCGCATGATTCACTAGCGCTACCAGCCGATTTGACTCTAAAAGGATGGGCGCGATGCGCGCAGACGTATTTTTGGTGGAGCGTGGCCACGCTGCCACGCGCTCGCAGGCCCAGCGCCTGATTGCCTCGGGCGTGCAGTGGCGCCTGTCGGCGCTGGCGCCCTGGCAGAAGGTGGTGAAGAACGGCGACGACATTCCGTCAGTGGCCGAGGTGCAGCTGCTGGACGATGCAGAAGCCAAGTACATCTCGCGCGGCGGGCTCAAGCTGGAAGGCGCGCTCAAGGCGCTGGGCCTGTCGGTGGCTGGCCTGCGGTGCCTGGATGTCGGGCAGAGCACAGGCGGCTTTACTGACTGCCTGCTGCAGCAGGGCGCTGCCCAGGTGATTGGGGTGGACGTGGGCCACGCCCAGTTGCACGACCGGCTGCGCAGCGATCTGCGTGTGGTGTGTGTGGAGGGCGTCAATGCCCGCTCGCTCACGCCCGATGCGTTGGTGCAGGCTTGTGAGATGGCCTTGTCCGAAGTCATCGTGCCCGAAGAAGACAACGAGACCCAGCCCGAGGCCCCCTACAGCTGGATGCGCAATGGCGGCTTGGTGGACGAGGCGTACGACGACAGCGACGACGCCAAGGACCAGGACATCGAGGCCTTCAAGTCCGAGCGCGCGCAGCGCGCCCAGGGAACGCTGCCGGTGGAACGCCGCCGCCGGCCCGAGTGCGCCGATGTGGACATCACGCCCAGTTTTACGCTGGTGACCGGCGACCTGTCTTTCATCTCGCTCACCCTGGTGCTGCCTGCGTTGGTGCCGTTGCTGGCGCCCCAGAGCGACCTGGTCATGCTGGTCAAGCCGCAGTTCGAGCTGCAACCCGGGCAGGTGGGCAAGGGCGGTATCGTGCGCGACGAGTCCTTGTATGCGGTGGTGGAGCAGCGCATCCGCGATTGCTGCGCCGCGTTGGGCCTGGAGGTGTTGGCGTGGATTGATAGTCCCATCCAGGGCGGCGATGGCAACCGAGAATTTTTTGTACACGCAAGGAGAGCCGCATGAATGCAGCCCACGCGCAAGGCACCGGGTTCCCGGTGAGTTTCGAGTTTTTTCCGCCCAAGACGCCTGAAGGTGCCGACAAGCTGCGCGTGGCGCGCCAGCAGCTGTATGCCCTGCACCCCGACTTCTGCTCGGTGACCTATGGCGCAGGGGGCTCCACGCAAGAAGGCACCTTCGGCACCGTGCGCGAGATCCTGTCCGAAGGCGTGGGTGCCGCCTCGCACTTTTCGTGCATCGGGGCCACGCGCCAGTCGGTGCGTGAGCAGCTGGCCACACTCAAGGCTATGGGTGTCAAGCGCCTGGTGGCTCTGCGTGGCGACCTGCCCAGCGGCTATGGCGCGGGTGGCGAGTTCCAGTACGCCAGCGATCTGGTGGCCTTCATCCGCGCCGAAACGGGCCGCGACTTCCACCTTGAAGTGGCAGCCTACCCCGAGGTGCATCCCCAGGCCAGGTCGCCTGAGGCAGACCTGCAGGCCTATGTGACCAAGGTGCGTGCGGGCGCGGACTCCGCGATCACCCAGTACTTCTACAACAGCGACGCGTATTTCCGCTTCGTCGAAGACGCTCACCAGCTAGGTGCCGACGTACCGGTGGTGCCGGGCATCATGCCGATTTCCAGCTCCACGCAGCTGATGCGGTTTTCGGATGCCTGCGGTGCCGAGATTCCGCGCTGGATCCGCCTGCGGCTGCAGGCGTTTGGGGACGACACCGCCAGCATCAAGGCGTTTGGCCTGGATGTGGTGACCGACCTGTGCGACCAGCTGCGCAGTGCCGGTGTGCCCGCGCTGCACTTTTACACCATGAACCAAAGCGCCGCGACGCTGGAGATCTGTCGCCGGCTGGGGATCTGATGGCGGGGGGCACGCAGCCTCCCGGGGCCCATCGCGGCACTGCCCTGCGGGTGCTGCTGCGGCGAGCGGTGGGTCTGTGGCTGCTGTGCAGCGCTTGCACCGCTGTTCAAGCCCAGGGGTTGCAGGCTGAGCCGGATGCGCTGGCCCCTAATCTCTTGTCCGTGCCGGGCGAGGCCATGCTGATGGATCCCCCGGCCAAACCGGAACCCAGCACTCCTGCCGGGTCGCCGCTCAGCCTGGAGGCGGATGAGGTGGGCCTTGCCTCATGGTACGGGGCGCAGTTCCACCGGCGGCGCACTGCCAGCGGGGAGCTGTTTGACATGCGAGCGCTCACGGCCGCGCACCCCACGCTGCCCTTTGGCTCACGCGTGTGTGTACGCAGCCAGGCCACAGGGCGCACGGTGATCGTGCGCATCAACGACCGTGGCCCGCACACCCGCAACCGGGTGATTGACCTGAGCCGGGGCGCCGCCGAGGCGCTGGGCATGGTGGGCCTGGGGCTCAAGCCGGTGGAGCTGTTCGCCCTGCAGGACGACGACAAGGACTGCCCGGCGGCGCCTTGACGCCAGGCTTTGAACAGGTTCTTTGGAGGCCGGTCAGCCGCCCGATTCGAGCGTGTGGGTGGCGTGTTTGTCCTGCGCCAGCAGCTCGGCCATCTGGGGCAAGGCGTCTTTGAGCGCGGCCTTCAGTGTGTAGGGCGGGTTGATAAGGAACACGCCGCTGGCGGGCAGGCCTGGGCGCTTGGTGTCGCCCGTGACCGTTTCCGTGATCTTGCTCGATTTGACTGTGAGCGTGGCGTGCAGCCAGCTTTTGCCCGCCTTGGTGGCCAGCGTTTTCAGGCGGCGGGGCAGGTCATGGGCTTCGGGGCGCGGAATGATGGGGTACCAGAATGCATAGGTACCCGTGGCAAAACGCTTGAGCGAGTCGGCTGCCATGTCGAGCACCTTGGCGTAGTCGCTCTTGATTTCATAGCTGGGATCGCACAGCACCAGGGCGCGCCGGGCCGGTGGGGGCAGGAACTTTTTGATGCCCTCAAAGCCGTCCTCGTGCAGCACGGCCACCTGGCGGCCCGCCTCCAGCTGGGCCACGTTACCGGCCAGCGCGCGCAGGTCGGTGGGGTGCAGCTCAAACAGCTTGAGCTTGTCGTGGTCGCGCAGTAGGCGCTGGGTGATAAAGGGCGATCCGGGGTACACGCGCAGCGCCTTGCCCTGGTTGAAGGCGCCCACCATGTCCACATAGGCCTGTAG
>NZ_QAIM01000188.1:0-6800 GCF_003061035.1 Acidovorax sp. HMWF018 | reverse complement strand
GGGGGGACGGCCCAGGCTGGCGATCTTCTGATGGCCAAGCAGGAGGCGCTCGCGCTGTCGGACCGCAGGGACGATCTGCAGCGGGACCGATCCAAGGCCAGGGCGATGTTGCGGCGCTGGGTTGGCGCTCGCGCCGACGAGGCGCTACAGGGAACTCCTGGGCCGCTGAGCCGCCCCTTGGACCAACTGCGGTCAGAGGTACACCGCCACGCGGAACTTGCGCAGTACCCCGCCATGCAGGCCATGGCCTTGGCGGAAACGCGCGAAGCCCAGGCAGAAACCAAGGGTGATTGGTCCTGGGAAGTCGCCTACAGCCGCCGCGACCGACGCTGGGGCGACATGGTGTCGTTCCAGGTGACCTTTGATCTTCCCTGGCAACAGGAGCGGCGCCAAGCGCCCCAGATCAAGGCCAAGCAGCTGGAGCTGCAGCGCCTGGAAGCCGAGCAGGAAGACGTGACCCGCAGGCACCTGCAGGAGCTGGAGGACAGCGCCTCAGAGCTGGCGGCACTGAACAGCCAGATCGAGCGACTGCAGTCGGCTGGCATGGGCTTGGCACAGGGGCGTGCCGAACTCGCGCTGGCCAACTACCAGTCCGCCAAAGGCGACTTGAGCACCGTGCTCACGGCCAGGGCCCAAGTGCGGGAGACGCACTGGCGGCTCATTGATCTGCAGGCACAGCGGGACACCTTGATTGCCCGCCTGAACAGCCTGATTGCCGACTGAAGGGAGAACCACATGACCAATACCGTTTTCAAGAAGACCGCTGTGGCCGTAGCACTGGTGGCTGCTGGCATCGCCCTCGGCTGGACCGTCTCCCAATGGCGCACCGCGAACAACCACGCACTGGGAGCCAGCCCAGCATCGACAGAAGCAGCAAAAGCCGACCGCAAGGTGCTGTACTGGTACGACCCGATGTCGCCGACGCAGAAGTTCGACAAGCCAGGCAAGTCCCCCTACATGGACATGGCCTTGGTACCCAAGTATGCGGATGAGGACACTCAGGAAAGCTCCGGCCTGAGCGTCTCCGCCCAGGCGGTGCAAGCCCTCGGCCTGCGCACCGCCCTGGTAGAGCAGCGAGACATCGGGTCCGACGTGGACGTGCTGGGCACGGTCCAGCTCAATGACCGGGATGTAAGCATCGTCCAGGCCCGCTCGGCCGGTTTCGTGGAACGCGTCTATGCCCGGGCCCCGGGCGACGTGGTGGCCGCAGGCGCGCCATTGGCCGATCTACTGCTGCCAGAGTGGGTGGCTGCGCAGCGCGAGTTTCTCGCGGTCCGGGCGCTCAAGGACGAATCGCTAACGGCAGCTTCGCGCCAGCGCCTGTCCCTGCTGGGCATGCCTGCCTCGCTCGTGGCCCAGGTGGAGCACACGGGCGAACCTCAGGGCCGCTACACGGTGACCTTTCCACAGGCGGGGATGGTGGCCGAACTGATGGTGCGCCAGGGCATGACGGTCTCTGCGGGGGCCAGCCTGGTGCGCGTGAACGGTCTGGCCAGCGTCTGGATCGAAGCGGCTGTTCCCGAAGCGCAAAGCGGTCCCTTGCAACTGGGGCAGGACGCCCAGGTCCGCCTGGCCGCGTTTCCGGGCGAAACCCTCAAAGCCCGGGTTGTGAGCATCCTGCCAGAGGCCAACCGGGACACCCGCACGGTGCGCGTGCGCCTGGAGCTTCCCAACCCCACCCAGCGCCTGAAGGCGGGCATGTCCGGGCAGATTGTCCTGGCGGGACGCACCCAACCGGCGCTGCTGGTACCCAGTGAAGCGGTGATCCGCACCGGCAAGCGGGCGCTGGTCTACGTGGTGGACGGTCCTGGCAAATACCAACCCGTCCAGGTGCAACTCGGCGCGGAAATCGATGACCGCCTCGTCATTCAAAGCGGACTCACCGCAGGGCAGCAGGTGGTCGCCTCGGCACAGTTCCTGATCGACTCGGAAGCCAGCCTGCGAGGCATCATGCCCGCACAGCCTCCAGGCAGCAGCGCACAACCCATCGCTGAACAGGGTTCCTCGGCCTCTGCGGCTCCGGCGTCCAAGAGCTTTACGGTGCGAGGGGTGGTCGATGAGGTCACGCCAACCGAGCTGACCCTTACCCACGAGGCCGTGCCTGAACTGAAGTGGCCCGGCATGACCATGCCATTCAAGCTGGCAAACCCAGAGCTGGCCAAGGCCCTGAAACCGGAGCAGCAGGTCAAGTTCACCTTCCAGCAGCAAGGCAAGGACTTCGTGATCACTGCCGTGGAAAGGATCAAGCCATGATCGCACGTCTGATCCGCTGGTCGGTGGCGAACCGACTCCTGGTTCTGCTGGCGACCGTGATGCTCACGGCCTGGGGCGTGTGGGGCGTGCGCAGCACCCCCGTGGACGCGCTCCCCGATTTGTCGGATGTCCAGGTCATCATCCGCACCTCCTACCCCGGCCAGGCGCCGCAGATCGTGGAAAACCAGGTGACCTACCCGCTGGCCACCACCATGCTGTCCGTCCCGGGCGCCAAGACGGTGCGCGGCTTCTCGTTCTTTGGCGACTCGTTTGTCTACATCCTGTTCGAGGACGGCACGGACCTGTACTGGGCACGTTCCCGGGTGCTGGAGTACATGAACCAGGTGCAGGGGCGACTACCCGCCACGGCCAAATCGTCGCTCGGCCCCGACGCCACCGGGGTCGGCTGGATCTACCAATATGCGCTGGTGGACCGCACCGGCAAGAACGATCTCGCCCAGCTGCGGGCCCTGCAGGACTGGTTCCTGAAATTCGAACTCAAGAGCCTGCCCAATGTCGCGGAAGTGGCGTCGGTGGGCGGCATGGTCAAGCAGTACCAGGTGGTGCTCGATCCGATCAAGCTCGCAGCCCAAGGGCTGACCCAGGGGCAGGTGCGTGATGCCATCCTGGGAGCGAACCAGGAAACCGGCGGGTCGGTGCTGGAGTTGTCCGGGGCCGAGTACATGGTGCGCGCCAGCGGCTACCTCAAGACGCTGGACGACTTCCGGGCCATCCCGCTGGTGTCGCGCGCCGGGATTCCCGTGCGCTTGGGTGATGTCGCCACGCTCCAGATCGGGCCGGAGATGCGGCGCGGTATTGCCGAACTCGACGGCGATGGCGAGGTGGCCGGTGGCGTGGTGGTTCTGCGCTCGGGCAAGAATGCCCAGGAAACCATCAAAGCCGTCAAGGCCAAGCTCAGCGAGCTACAAAGCAGCCTGCCCCCGGGCGTGGAGATCGTCACCACCTACGACCGCAGCGCACTCATTGAGCGGGCGATCCAGAACCTCACCACCAAACTCGTGGAGGAGTTCATCGTGGTGGCTGTGGTCTGCGTCTTGTTCCTCTGGCACTTGCGCTCGGCACTGGTCGCCATCATTTCTCTGCCGCTGGGGATCATGGCGGCGTTTCTGGTGATGCGCTACCAGGGCATCAACGCCAACATCATGTCCCTGGGCGGGATTGCCATCGCCGTGGGCGCCATGGTCGATGCAGCCGTGGTGATGATTGAGAACGCCCACAAGAAGCTGGAGGCCTGGCAGCACAAGCATCCCGACCGGCAGTTGGTCGGGGAAGAGCGCTGGAAGGTGATCACCGAAGCCGCCGTGGAGGTGGGCCCCGCGCTGTTCTTCTCGCTGCTGATCATCACCTTGTCCTTCGTGCCTGTCTTCACGCTGGAAGCACAGGAAGGTCGCCTGTTCGGACCGCTGGCGTTCACCAAGACCTATGCGATGGCCGCAGCAGCGGCTCTCTCGGTCACGCTGATCCCCGTCCTCATGGGCTACTGGATCCGAGGGCGTATCCCTGACGAGCAGAAAAACCCGATCACGCGCGCGCTGATTGCCGTGTACCGGCCTTGCCTGGAATGGGTTCTGCACCGCCCCAAATCCACACTGGTCATCGCCGTGCTGGCGCTGACGACCACGATCTGGCCCCTCTCGCGGCTGGGGGGCGAGTTCCTGCCCAGGCTGGACGAAGGCGATCTGCTGTACATGCCTTCGGCGCTCCCGGGCCTGTCGGCACAGCGGGCGACGGAGCTTCTGCAACTGAGCAACCGGATGATCAAGACGGTTCCCGAGGTCGAGCGCGTCTTCGGCAAGGCTGGCCGCGCGGAGACCGCAACCGATCCGGCACCGCTGGAAATGTTCGAGACCACGGTGAAGCTCAAGCCCAGAGACCAATGGCGTCCAGGAATGACGCCCGAGGGTCTGATCGAGGAGCTGGACAAGGCCGTCAAGATTCCTGGCCTGTCCAACATCTGGATTCCACCCATCCGCAACCGGATTGACATGCTGGCCACCGGCATCAAGAGTCCCATCGGGGTCAAGGTGACCGGCAACGACCTGAAGGTGATCGACGGGATCGCTGCCCAAGTCGAGCAGGTCGCCAAGGGCATTCCGGGAGTGACTTCGTCGTTGGCAGAGCGCCTGACGGGGGGGCGCTACGTCGATGTCCGCATCGACCGCACGGCCGCAGGGCGCTACGGGCTGAACGTAAGCGAAATCCAGGCCGTGGTCTCCGGGGCCATCGGTGGAGAAAACGTCTCTGAAACGGTCGAGGGCCTGGCCCGCTTCCCAATCAACCTGCGCTATCCGCGTGAATGGAGAGACTCCCCAGAACGCCTGGCCCAGTTGCCCATCTCCACCCCCATGGGTCAGCAGATCACGCTGGGTACGGTGGCCAGCATCTCCATCACCGATGGGCCGCCCATGCTCAAGAGCGAGAACGCCCGCCCATCGGGCTGGGTGTATGTCGATGTGCGGGGGCGCGATCTGGCATCGGTGGCCAATGACCTGCGCGATGCGGTGAGCCGCCAGATCAAGCTGGAGCCCGGGGTCAGCATCACGTACTCAGGCCAGTTCGAGTACCTGGAGCGGGCCAATGCCCGTCTGAAAGTGGTGGTTCCAGCCACTTTGTTGATCATCTTCGTGCTTTTGTACTTGACCTTCTCGCGCATGGGTGAGGCGGGACTGATCATGGCGACGCTGCCATTCGCGTTGACCGGGGGCATATGGTTCCTGTACTTGATGAACTACAACCTTTCGATCGCCACAGGCGTGGGCTTCATCGCCCTGGCGGGGGTCGCGGCAGAGTTCGGGGTGGTCATGCTCATCTACCTCAAGCAGGCACTCGCAGAGAGATGTCCAGACGGCAAGCAGCCCACGCTGGAAGATCTGCTGGACGCGATCCGCGAAGGTGCCGTGCTGCGCGTGCGCCCCAAGGCCATGACCGTGGCTGTCATCCTGGCGGGCCTGGTGCCCATCGTGTGGAGCAGCGGGACAGGCTCGGAGGTCATGAGCCGCATCGCGGCACCCATGCTGGGCGGCATGGTGACGGCGCCGCTGCTGTCCCTGTTCGTGATTCCTGCGGCCTATGTGCTGATGAGAAAGCCGAGAAAACGCGATCAGCTGGACAGCCAGGTTTCGTGAGACTAGCTTAGGGTGCCCCCTTTGGGGGCATCGAGTTTGCTGATCGAGAGGCTGCGTAGCGACGCCAGGCAATGCAGCCTCAATCGAACTGGCCCCATGGCATGGTGGGTGCCGATCGAAGCGGCGCCACCGGGTCAGCGGCGTACCCCTGTTGCTGTCGCTGAAAACTGAAGACCCGATAAGAGCATCGTCGCCGCCATCAATGGCACCCAATTGAGCTATCGATCAAGCATGGATGCAAAGGAACCGAACACATTCCCACTTCTGAAATGCGTAGTGCTTGGGGGCGGCAGTAACGGGCTCAAGGGGAAAGCGCCTTGCACTGGTCGATACAGGAAGGTGGTTTACAAAATCTCAATGAGATTTTGTGGCGAGCGCCCCTCAGGACGCTCGCGGGGGTTACTTGGATGGCATGGCCGCTTGGCGGTCCACCATCATTTGCATCATCTGTTCCATCATGGCCATGCGGCGCTCCATTTGAGCGTGCATGCCCATCATGCCGCCTCCCATGCCCGAGTTTCCAGAGGCTGCAGGTGCGGCAGGTTTGGCCTGCGCCCCTTGCTGCATCATCCCCATACCCATGCCACCAGAATTACCAGCACCCATCATGGCCATGCCGGACTGCATGAGCTTCATGTGCTCGTCCATCAGAGCAGAACGTTCGGCGGGAGCCTTGGCCGCCTGCATTTTTTTGTGCATTTCCTGCATCGCCTTCATCTGACGATCAAAGGCGTCCGGTGCTGGCGGGGTAGTAGCTGCCGGGGCAGACTGGGTGGCTACGCCACCGCTCTGCGCATCACCGGGGTGGTGACCTGCGTGTTCGTCCGCAGGTTTAGGAGATTGCGCGACGGCACAGCCCGCCACGAAAAGGGTTGTCAGCAGCCCAGCGACGATATTCAGACGCATGATGGTCTCCTTGTTGGTTCAACTGCAGCATGACGACGTACGGTTCGCAGCGCCTTGATTCACATCAACAGAGGTTGTGGACCGAGACGCACAGCAGCAGCCACCGATTGTTCGGCGCGATGAAGTCCCCGCCACGGCGTCTGCTTTGTATCCGGCACGCTCAATTGCGGAGCGGACAAGCTCCACAGTGTCGTCTTCGACTTGCCCAGGAACGCGGACCTGCCGCGTGGCCACATCGATTTCTACTTCGACGCCTGCTGGCAGTTGGGCCTGAGCTATTGCTCGACGAATACGCTGAGCACAACCGCCGCACGTCATATCAAGAACATTGAAATGGACCATGTGAGCCTCCTTTGGTTGATTCACGTTTTGACTATGAACCTTGCCACGGTGGGAAGGTCAAGGTCTCACGGAATTCAATCGCATAGAAGACCGGAAAGCAGCAAACGAACCCAGTGCTGGTGGTGTCTCTACGAGCTAGAACGCTCGCGCCTT
>NZ_QAIM01000187.1:0-5813 GCF_003061035.1 Acidovorax sp. HMWF018 | reverse complement strand
CTCTTGCAGCACGGCACGCAGCCGCCCCGGCTCGCGCAGTGCCATCACCAGCGCCCGCACGGGCCCCTGCTCTTGCGGCTTGATGCGCAGGTCGGCCACCTGCATGGTGGTACCCCGCGTGTTGGCCAGCATGAACAACGCCTTGGCCACCAGGGCATCTTTGGGGCCGCCCTTGCCGCTTTCGATGAAGGTGCCCAGGTTGTAGGTGGCGTCGGCGTGGCCTGCCTCGGCCGCCTGGGCATACCAGGCGCGGGCCTGGGCCAGGTTCACGGGGCCGCCATAGCGGCCATGCTCATCGCTGGTGCCCAGGTGAAACGCGGCGTGCGGATCGCCCTCGCGGGCGTACCAGCCCGGCAGGTCGCGCAGGGGGTTGCCAGTCCACACCAGGGGTGCTGCGGCACCGGGTGCGGACGAAGCCGCAGCCATGGGCGCCAGGCTGAGGCCGCCGGGCGATTGTGACGCTTGCTGGGCCTGCTGCTTTTGCTGCGCCCGCTGCCGCTGCGTTTGCGCGGCGGCGTTCCACTTGGCGGCCTGCTGCGCGTCCGCCGGCCCGCCCCAGCCGCGCTCGAACATCACGGCCAACAGGCGTTTGGCGGGTTCATGGTCCCAGTCTGCCGCGCGCTGGCACCAGGAGCGCGCGTTCTCGTAGTTGGGCTGCTCCCAGCCGATCACGGTCTCCAGCGCCTGCAGAAAGGCTGCCACCTCGTGGCCCTGGGCCGCTGAGGGCTCCAGGGCGTCTGCCGCTTCAATGCGCTTGCGCGAGTACAAGGCCAGTTGCTCGCTGCGGGCCACAGCGTCATCGACTGCCTTGCGCTCTTCGTCCACGACCTGCAGCAGTGTCTCGCCCGGGGCGGCCTTCAGCCGTGCCATCAGAGCCTGAACGCGGGCCTTGGCCTTGTCCGGAAAGCGCTCGTAGAAGGCTTGGGCGTCCTTGCGGGTCTCCGCATCGTGCGCCCCCATGAGCTGCAGTGCAGCCGCCAGGTCAAAGTGCCTGCGCTGGCCCATGGTGCCAAAACGCAGGGCCCGACCCAGCGCATACAGCGCATGGGGGTTGCCCCGCGCGGCCCAACGCCGGTACTCGGCCCAGGCTTTGGCGTCATCGCCCGCCTGGCGCGCACGGACCGCATGGCGCACCTGCAAGTCGGGCTCCTCAGGGGCGTCGCCATTGGCCAGGTAGTGCACGCCACTTTGTGGGTCATACAGATTCAGGCCCAGGCGGGCCGCCTGCTCCCAGCCATCGTCAAACGGCGGACCCCAATCCGGAAAGCGGGTGTTGATGCCGACGCCAAAGGTCGGGTCGGTGATGTCAGGACCACCGAGGTAAATGTCCCAGAACCCGGCAAAGCGCTGTTCGACGGCCCGGGCCCAGGCAGTGAATTGGGGGTTCATCGGCACCTGGGGGCCGGCCTCCACGCGCTCGTACTGCGCGTCCGCCTCAGCCTTGGTGGCTGGCCAGGGCCAATCAGCGGGCTTCTCCCAGATCTGGATGGTGTAACTCATGGCTCCCTCCTCGGATGCCGCTCGGAATGCGGCTTGTTGTTTGTGTTGACGCTCGTCAAGTGCGAGCAAATTCTAGAAGCGCCCTCCGCCAGCCTGCATCGCGGCACCTCTCTGTTTTGTCCAGTGATGTGCCAGCACCACACCCGGATAGCGCTCCCGCTTTTTGGGTAAAAATGGGCTGTAGCGCCCGTAATTCATGCCCAATTAGCTCTCTTTTTTATAGCAAATCATGTCCACACCACCCCTTTCTGCCATGGCCCTCGCCATGCCTGTGCCCAATGGCGAGCAGCTCAAGGCCGCGCGCGTTGCGGCCGGGCTCAGCCAGGCGCAAGCTGCCGAACTCATGGGCTACCCACTGCAGACCGGCAGCCGGGGCGGCGTGCAGTCGCGCACCTGGCAGGCGCTGGAGAGCATGACCGACGAGCGCAATATGCAGGGGCCCGTGTTCGCGATGTTTCTGTTGCTCACCGGACAGCATCCCGATCTCGTGCTCGCACATCGCTCGCCATCGACGGACGCCCCCGCGAGCGCGCCAGCGCCCAACCCGCAATAAAAAAGGCGGAACGGCCCAAAGGCAGTTCCGCCAAGTCTCTACAGGAAGAAAACAGGATCGGCCGGGCGATCAGTCCACCTTGATATTGGCCGCCTTGATGACCTGCGCCCATTTGTCCACTTCAGCCTTCTGGAACGTGGCGATCTGGGCCACGCTCATGTCGGCAGGCTCCATGCCAAAACCTTTGAGGCGGGTCTGCATGTCGGGCTGGGCGAGGATCTTGCGGATCTCGTCGTGCAGGCGGCTCACCACCGGGGTGGGCGTGCCTGCCGGCACAAAGATCGCCTGCCAGGACTGCACCTCAAAGTCCTTGAGTTCGGCCACGCCGGACTCCGCCACCGTGGGCACGTCGGGCATGGAGGCCAGGCGCTTGGGCGACGTGACGGCAATGGCGCGCAGCTTGCCGCTCTGGATGTGAGGGGCAGCGACCACGGTGGTATCGAACATCATGTCCACCTGGCCGCTGATCACGTCCTGGATCGCAGGGCCGCTGCCCTTGTAGGGGATGTGCGTGAACTTCACGCCCGACTTGTAGGCCAGCAGTTCCACCGCCAGATGCTGTGAGCTGCCCGTACCGGCCGACGCGGACGACAGGCCGCCCTGCTTGCCCTTGGCGGCTGTCAGCACGTCCTTCAGGGTTTTGTAGGGACTGGCGGCGGACACCACCAGCACCACCGGGTTGGTGCCGATCAGCGTGACGGGGCTGAACGACTTGATGGGGTCGTAGCCCAGCTTGGGGTACAGGCTGATGTTGATGGCATGCGAGCTGACGGTACCGCCCAGCAGCGTGTAGCCGTCCGGGGCCGAGCGCGCGGCCGCCTCCGAGCCGATGCTGCCTGCGGCGCCGCCCTTGTTCTCCACCACCACCGTGGTGCCCAGGGCTGTGCCCAGTTGCTGGCCAATCAGGCGGGCCAGGGTGTCGGTGGTGCCACCGGCGGCAAAGGGCACCACGTAGCTGATGGGCTTGCCGGTGGGCCAGGTGGTCTGGGCCATGGCGGGCAGCGCCATCAGCGCGCCTGCGGCTGCCAGGACGGCGGATTGGACCAGGGTTCTGCGTTGCATGTGTTTGTCTCCTAGGGGCAATGAAAAAAGGGGGCAAGGAGCGAGGGCGCATGCGGAGGCCGTGTTGTCGGTGCAGCCTGTGAACGCACGCCCTTACCCGCTCAGGGCATATCGACGATCTCGATCCAGTTGGGGTTCTTGCCCACCGGAACGCGGGTGGGCGCACCGGGAAGGCCTGTCGCGGGGTCAATGGGGTGCAGTGCGACGTGGTGCGACTCCTGTCCCGCAGCGATCAGGAAGCGGCCAGACGCGTCCACTGCAAAACCGCGCGGCGTCTTTTCGGTGGGCACATGCCCCAGGGGCTGCAGCTGCCCGGTGGCGGCATCGACGCGAAATGCGCTCAGCGTGCTGGACGTGCGCTCCGACGCATACAGCGTGCGGCCATCGGGCGATAGGTGAATGTCGGCGGCCCAGGGCTTGCCCGCAAAACCTGCGGGCAATGCCGTGGTGCGCTGCAGCGGGCGCAGCGTGCCACGCTCCTTGTCGTAGGCCATCACATGCACGGCCGCATCCAGTTCGTCCAGCAGATACAGGTGGCGCTGGTCGCCGCTCCAGACAAAATGGCGGGGGCCGGACTTTTCGGGCGCCACGGGCGTCAACGCGGGCTCGTGGGCGGTGAGCTTGCCGGTCTCTGCATCAAACTTCCCGGCCGAGAGGTGGTCGCCACCCAGGCTGGTAGCAAAGACATAGCGGTTGGCTGCGTCCGCGTGGATGGCGTGCGCGTTGGGCGCGGTGGGGATAAGTTGCTGCACCGCTCCCACGACACCGTCCTTGCCAATGCTGTTGACCGTGATCTTGTGTCCGGGGTAGGAGGCTGCGAACAGCCAGCGCCCGGTGGCGTCGGTGTCGATATTGGCCATGCTGTCGGCCAACGGCGCCTCGCCCAGCTTACGCAGCTTGCCACTCACCGGGTCAATGGCCAGGCTGACCACCCGAAACGGCTGTGAGCGCAATGCCACGTAGAGCACGCGCTTGTCCGGGCTGACGGCCATGGGCATGGCAGCGCCGCCCAGTGCCGTGGTGTCCACGGGCTTGAGCGTCCCGGCGGCGCGGTCCAGCTCCAGCACCGACACATCCTGGCTGTCTGCATTGGCCACGTACACCCAGGTGGCTGCCTGCACAGCCTGTACGCCCAGCGCGGTTGCGACGGCCAGCATCACGGGCGCGACGCGGTGATGGATACGAAATGGGATGGTCATGCTCGGTCCCCTGGTAGTGCCTTCGGCTGGACTGCGACTCTGCAGCGCGCCCGCCAGTGAGGCTGTGGTGGTTCTGCTGCGCCCGGAGACGCCATTCGCAGGGCGATTCATTGCTGCAGCATCGTGTGATTGTGATATGTCGTCATACAACAAGGAATGCATTCTGACCCATCTTCAGCGCTGACAGAGAAAGGGATTACCCGAGGTCACGTACAACCTCGAAACACCCGCCAGTCAACAATATCTGGATTTTTTTGGGCCAAAAATCTCAGTACAAACCCTGAAATCCCCATAAACATGCACTGAATGGCACCGGCATGGATTGCATATTTTTCGATCTAGTTGTACGATGACTAACAACACAAACACACGGAGACATTCCATGAGCCTGCAACGTCGCGCAATTCTTCTGGCCTGCACTGCCGCTCTGGTGGCAACTTCTGCCACGGCCCAGACCGCTGAATGGCCTGCCAAGACACTGCGCATCGTGGTGCCCTACCCACCAGGCGGCAGCTCGGACATCATTGCGCGCTCGATCAGCCAGGCGCTGTCCGAATCGCTCAAGCAGAGCGTGATCGTCGAGAACAAGCCCGGCGCCAATGGCAACCTGGGTGCCGACTTTGTGGCCAAAGCCGAGCCCGATGGCTACACCATGCTGCTGTGTGATGTGGGCGCGCTGGCGATCAGCCCCTCGGTCTACACCAAGCTGTCGTTCGACCCCTCCAAAGACCTGCGCGGTGTGACCATGCTGGCCTACTCGCCCCACCTGCTGGTGGTGCACCCCTCGGTGCCGGTCAACAACCTCAAGGAGCTGATCGCCTACTCCAAGAAGAACGAGCTGAACTTTGCCGTGACGGCCACCGGCAGCGCGCCCCATCTGGCGGGCGTGGCGCTGGAGCGCGCCAGCGGCGCACGCTGGCAGTACATCCCGTACAAGGGCGGCGTCACCGCGATTCAGGACACCGTGGCGGGCCAGACCCAGGTGCTGATGAACGGCATGCTGGCCACCCTGCCCCAGGTACAAAACGGCAAGCTCAAGGTGCTGGGCGTTTCCAAGTCCACCCGCATGCCGCTGATCGGTGACGTGCCCACGATTGCCGAGCAAGGTGTGGCCGGCTACGAGTCGGGCACCTGGCAAGGCGTGCTGCTGCCACGCGGCACACCCGATGCGGTCGTGCAAAAGCTCAACAAGGCGCTCATCACCGCCATCCGCGCACCCGAGATCCGCTCGCGCCTGGCCGGCCAGGGCGCCGAAGTGGTGACCATGACCTCCACCGAACAGGACCAGTTCTTCGCCAAGGAACGCGCGCGCTGGGCCAGCGTGGTGAAGGCCGCCAACATCAAGCTCGACTGAGCGCCACAGACACCCGTTTCATTCACCATCCTCTCCCGCTGCAATGACCATGACCCCGCAAGAACTCAAAACCATCATGGGCTCCGGCCTGCTCTCGTTCCCCATCACCGACTTCGACGAGCAGGGCAACTTCCGCCCCAAGACC
>NZ_QAIM01000186.1:0-2176 GCF_003061035.1 Acidovorax sp. HMWF018 | reverse complement strand
GTCCTCGGTCTTTTGGAGGTCGTTCACCACGGTCAGCACCTCGTAGCCCTGCGCCTCAAGGTGCTTCTTGGCCTCGGCCAGCTCATCGGCCTTGCGCGCGGTGATGGCGAGTTTGGCGCCCATTTCGCCCAGGGCCTCGGCCATCTGCAGGCCCAGGCCGCGCGAGCCGCCAGTGACCAGGGCGACCTGGCCGGTGAGATCGAAGAGTTGCTTGACGCTCATGGAAAAAACGCTTTCGTGCAGAGAGGGGTGAAGGTGAATGAATGCCAAGACCGGCCCGACGGCTTGTGGCCCGCAGAGTGGGTGAGGAGGTGCGGCTGGGGCGGCGGTGGCCGCTGTGTCAATGGCGGTCGAGTCAACCGACAGCGCCCCATGCTAGCCCTGCCCAGGCACCGTGTAAAACCGGTGCTGTCACCTTTGAAACTCTCTGCGCTGCACCCGGCACGCTGCCTGTGGGACAGCGCCTACCCCGCCTCGCGGCTGCGGCGGATGGCTGGGGCCGCCTCCAGGCCTTACGCTCGCGGGGATGACCGCGCCCCCTCCGTCCCTGATGGCGACTTCGCTTGCCCGCATCGCCCAGCCCCTGTTGCCCCTGTGGCGCCTGGTGCAGCCGTTCTGGCGCGCCGCGCAGATGTGGCTGGACGCCGATGGGCTGCGCATGAGCGCGGCCATGTCGTTCTACGGCATGCTCAGCCTGGCGCCCCTGCTGCTGCTGTTGGTGGGCGTGCTGGGCTGGTGGGTGGACCGCAGCTACCTGGAGAGCAGCCTGGTTGCCCAGGTGCAGTCGGTGATGGGCCAGCAGGTGGCCGATGTGGTGCGCCAGGCCATGGCCAGCGCCCAGGCCCCGTCCGAGGGGCGACTGGCATCGGTCATCGGGTTTGTGGTGCTGGTCTCGGGCGCCACCGGCGTGTTTGTGGAGCTGCAGTCGGCGCTGGAGCGGCTGTGGCGCCGGGATGGCTACACCCCGCCCCAGCAGGCCGCGTGGTGGCGCATGGCGTCGCTGCGGCTGCGGGGGCTGGCCTATGTGCTGGCGCTGGGCTTTTTGCTCATGGTGTCGCTGGCGCTGTCCACGCTGATCCACCTGTTGGCGGGCTGGGCGGGAGAGCGGCTGACCGTGGCACACATGCCCACCTTGGCGCCCCTGGCACCGCTGCTGCAGGTCGTCAACGAAGCCATTGCCTTCGGGTTTGCGGTGGCCCTGTTTGTGGGGCTCATGCGCATCGGCGCGGGCCCCAAGCCATCGCTGCGCTACCTGGTGATGGGCGCCGTGGTGGGGGCCACGCTGTTCACTGTGGGCAAGCAGCTGCTGGCGTGGTACCTGTCCACAGCAGCCGTGGTGTCGGCCTATGGTGCGGCGGGCTCGCTGGTGGTGCTGCTCATGTGGATCTATTTTTCATCGGCCATCCTGCTGTTTTCTGCCAGCTGTGCGCAGGCGCTGGAGCAGGCCTTGCACCCCGGGCCACGCCGGCCGGTGGGCTGGGCCCGATGGACGGCTGCGGCCCGCGCGCGGGTGCAGGAGCTGTAAATGTTGGCAACAGCGCACAACAAGCTGGGGCCAGCGCGGCGCCCGGATCGTTCGGGCCGCTGCGATGGTGCCCGTTGCGCTGCCGGGCCGTGCGGGCAGGGCCTATATGCGGGGCCTGGCGCCGCAAGTGCTGGCCAAGCTGGTTTACCGCTGCTTACTGCCGCTTACAAACCGGCCACACCGCAGCGCCCCCCGCTGTGTACCTTTGCACCATCCAGGCCGTTGAAACACCACGGCCCCATTCCGTAGCGGGCGTGCAGCGCACATCTACCTGCCGCCCCGTGCGGATTTCTCCGACATGAACAAGGACATGACCATGAACCTGACTGTTTCTTCTCCTGCCTCGCCCGTACCCGCAGCAGCCCCCGCCGGACCAGCCCTGAAATGGATGTGGGCGGCCATTGGCGCGCTGGGCGTGAGCGTGCTGGCCTTGGGCGCCACCCTGGTGATGCAAAACCGTACGCCCTCGGCAGCAGCCGATGCGACAGCCCCCGCCACCCTGGCGGCGGCCCCCCGCACGCCCGAATCCGAAATCATTGAAGAAAAACGAGCCCAAGCGCCGGTTGTACCTGCCCAGAATGCTATGAATAGCGGAGCAAACTACCGTCCGCAGTCCGGCGGCAGCGCAGGCCGGTCCGGTGACATGGCGGG
>NZ_QAIM01000185.1:0-1827 GCF_003061035.1 Acidovorax sp. HMWF018 | reverse complement strand
GTGTATGGATTTACCGGCGGCATTGGCGGGCTGCAAGGCAGCCTGGCGCAATACGCGGCGGTGGATGCACGCCTTTTGGCCCACAAGCCGGGCCGGCTGACCATGCGCCAGGCAGCGGCCTTGCCGCTGGTCTTAATCACCGCCTGGGAGGGCCTGGTGGACCGTGCCAACGTGCGCAGCGGGCACAAGGTGCTGGTGCATGGTGGCGCCGGGGGCGTGGGCCATGTGGCGGTGCAGCTGGCCCGCGCGCGGGGTGCCGAAGTGTTCGCCACGGGCACGGCGGCGCAGGCCGGTTACATCCGGTCTCTGGGGGCCACGCCTATTGACCATGAAACGACCTCGGTCGAGGCCTATGTCGACGCGTTTACCGACGGCCAGGGCTTCGATATCGTTTACGACACCGTGGGTGGGCCAGTGCTGGATGCGTCGTTTGTGGCGGTCCGCCGCTACTCAGGCCACGTGGTGACTTCGCTGGGCTGGGGCACCCACAAGCTGGCGCCGCTGTCGTTCCGGGGTGCTACTTTCTCTGGGGTGTTCACGCTGCTTCCCATCCTCACCGGGGAGTTTCGTGAACACCACGGCGAGATCATGGAGCAGGCCACCTTGCTCGCGGAAGCGGGGCAACTAGAGCCATTGCTCGACCCCACCAGCTTCACGCTGGACACGGCCGAAGCGGCGCACGCCCTGGTCGCCAGCGGCCGCGCCCGTGGCAAGGTGGTGGTGAGCGTGCTGCCATGAGCCAGCCGGGTCAACCTTTGGCAGCAAGCGCCAGCGGGCCAGCCAGCAGGGACGACGCAGCAGGCCTGCGGCATGGTGCGATGGCCCCCACGCACGAACACCTGCGCCACGTGGCGGATGCGCTGATCGCGGCCACCAACGCATTGGCGGTGGAGCGGGTGCTCGCCCTTTTTGCACACGATGCCGTGATCGACGACCCCTCCACGGGCCACCGTTTTGATGGCCATGCCGGAATACGCCGCTATGTCGAACAGTACTTCGTCGGTTACCAGACGGTGACCCGGTTCCTGTCGATGCAACGCCTGGGGCCGCAGCGCGCGAGGGTGCGGGTGGACTTCACGGGGGATTTTGGTCACGAGATCGGCAACCTCGACATCACCGTGAATACGCAGGGCCTGATCGCCCGGCTGGATGCCGACCTGGAATGAGCGGTGTGAATGGCTTGGCTGCGCGACGGCCCTCAGGGCTGGCGTGCGGCACCAAGCTGCACGAGGCGGAGGTGGGCGGCGCTGGGCTGTTTTGATGCGGGATTTGATCAAAAACAGCCGGAAGCGCTAGTGAATCATGCGGTAGTAGCTATCAAAAAGAGAGCGAATTGATCCGACTCAACGCGGTAAGCACCCCGCAAACCCCCTGGGCCCTGCCGCCGAGACATCCGCCAGCGTCACGGCCTCCAGCCGGTCGTTCTGCCCCGGTATCTTGGTCAGCCGCTGGCCGTTCTGCCAGCGCCACTGGGTGCCGTCAAAACTGTAGATGAAGGTGTGCGTGCGGTTGGACAGCAGGTGCGCGGGGGTGAGGGTGATGGCCTGGGCGGCGGCTTCGGTAGGTGCGTGGGCCTGGGCCTCGTTGTCCTTGATGACGAGCTTGCCTACGTAGGGTGTCACGGTGGATTCGGTGCGCGTGACTTCGGGCTGGACCAGGGCAGGGCTGTAGCCGGTCAGGGTCCAGTCGCCCGCGGTGCCAGGCAGTACATGGGGTTGCCGTGCGGCCAGGAATTGGGTGCACGCGGTGGTGATGGCATCGAAGCTGGTGGTGGCGGGGCCGGTGGCTTCGGGCTTGCTGCAGCCTGCCAGGCCCGCCACCATGGCG